>NZ_JAGTPT010000009.1:0-142325 GCF_018195675.1 Brevibacillus sp. NL20B1 | reverse complement strand
GCCACCCCCTCCTACTCGATTGCGAAAGAAACGCGGGCGGCCTGCAACCGCTTTTGAACCGGACCGGTTATGGACCAGGCTCAACGCGGTGGGGTGTTAGCTTACGCGCATTTTTCTTCCGTCATTCGGTCGTGTATACTAATGGAGAGGTGAAAAGCCAATGAAACTGCTGTTTATCGGTGACATCATGGGTGCGCCCGGACGGGACATCGTGAAGGCGTATCTGCCGCTGCTGAAGCGAAAATACCAACCTACCTTTCTGGTTGCCAACGGGGAGAATGCCGCCCACGGCAGGGGCATTACCGAGAAGATTGCCAAGGAACTGTTTGAAGGCGGAGTTCAGGCGATCACCCTCGGCAACCATACCTGGGATAACAAAGACATCTTTGAATTCATTGACAGTGAACCTCGTCTGATCCGCCCCGCCAACTTTCCCGCAGGCGCTCCGGGACAAGGGATTACATACATCAAGCAGCCCGAAGGCGAACTGGCTGTGATCAACCTGCAGGGCCGATCCTTTTTGCCGCCGCTGGAGTGTCCGTTCCAGACGGCCGACAAGCTGGTGGAGCAGGCACGCAAGCGGACCAAATACATATTTGTCGACTTCCACGCTGAAGCCACTTCCGAGAAGCAGGCGCTCGCCTGGTATCTGGACGGCCGCGTCAGCGCGGTGGTAGGGACACACACGCATGTGCAGACCGCCGATGAGCGCGTTCTCCCCCAAGGCACGGGCTTTTTGTGCGACGTAGGCATGTGCGGTCCGATGAATGGCATCCTCGGCATGGAGCGGGAAGCGGTCATCCGCAAGTTTCTTACCCAACTGCCCGTACGATTTGAAGTGGCAGGGGAACCGGCCCAGTTGAATGCCGTGCTGATCACGTTGGACAAGGCGACCGGCCACGCGAAAAAACTGGAGCGAATCAGAATTGACGACGACCACCCGTTTATGGAATAATAAGAACGAGATTTGAATTTTTTGAATCTTTGCTGCGCGTAAGCAGGAATTTTTCGGGGTTATGCGAATATCATTCTAATAATGACAGGTATCCTATCAGACGGGAGGTTCAAAAGGATGGAAGTATTAAAAGTTTCAGCAAAGTCTAACCCCAACTCCGTTGCTGGTGCCCTTGCCGGTGTTCTGCGCGAACGCGGCGCCGCCGAGATCCAAGCTATTGGCGCTGGGGCGCTTAACCAAGCTGTGAAGGCTGTAGCTATCGCACGAGGATTCGTAGCGCCGAGTGGAGTTGACCTGATTTGCATTCCAGCCTTTACCGACATCGTGATTGATGGAGAAGAGCGCACAGCGATCAAGCTGATCGTAGAACCCAGATAAATCGATGTGAATACGATTTAACCGGCCTGTTTGTTCGTTGAATGAACAGGTTTTTTTCGTTTGTGGAGGGACAATAATCGAGAGTGCCTGTCGATGCCCCCTCGTCGAGGTTCCTTCACTTCCAGAACACAGAACAGAAACGGGGAGAAACAAATGGTTCCAATATTTGATGCGCATTGCGACGTGTTGTCCAAGCTGTGGGAGCTGCCGGAGCTCGACTTTTACCGCGCAGACGAACGGCTGCACGTAAGTTATCCCGAAATGGTGAAAGGAAACGTAGGCATCCAGGTAATGGCCTGCTACGTTCCCAAATACGTTCCCTACGGCCGCCGTTTTCAGGCCGTGCTGGAGATGCTGGATGTGTTTTACGAACGCGTGGCCAGCGGCAAGATCCGCGCGATTCGCAGTCGCGCCGATCTGGATGCGTGCGTATTAAAGGAAGAAAAAGGGGCTATTCTGTTTGTAGAAGGGGCGCATGCCTTGGAAGAAAGCCTCGTGCAGCTGAGGACCTGGCACCGCCTGGGGGTGCGGGGGATGACGCTGACGTGGAACTACAGCAACGCGGTTGCCTCGGGCTGTCATGAGCCGCATCCGGGCGGGTTGACCTCGTTTGGACGGACGGTCGTCGAAGAGATGAACCGGCTCGGCATGATCATCGACGTGTCGCACGTAGCCGAGCCAGGGTTCTGGGACACGCTGGAACTGTCCAAGATGCCGGTGATCGCTTCCCATTCCAATGTCAAACGGCTGTGCGACCATCCGCGCAACCTGACCGACGATCAGATCAAGGCGCTGATAGCCAATGGCGGTGTGATGGGACTGACGTTCGTCGACTTTTTCGTCACAGCGGAAAAGCGGACCGTTTGGATTGACGACCTGCTGCGCCACCTGGATCACGTCTGTGCCTTGGGCGGTGTCGATCATGTCGGGTTTGGCTCCGACTTTGACGGCATTACCGAGACGTTTGGCGATCTGACCCGGGCAGGAGACTACCACAATCTGGTGGAGGCGCTCCTGAAGCGCTACAAAGAGGCGGACGTGCAGAAATTTGTGCGTGAAAACTGGTTGCGTGTTTTCCGAAACGTGCTACAATAATATTGCAGATTATTAATGTACCAAGTTCATCGTTTAATTCAGATCAATACTAATTTGAGTAAAAGCACTTGCATTTTTGCATAGCTCGGACTACAATTGGTACAGTCTATGCACAATTTTGTCACATCTTATCGGAACCTGTCGGGTAAGGTGGGGCAGCTTTTTCTCACAGTCACTGAAGGGGTGGAATCTGAATGATTAGTCAACTTTCCTGGAAAGTTGGAGGACAGCAAGGGGAGGGTATCGAGAGTACCGGTGAAATCTTCTCCATGGCGATGAACCGGATGGGATACCATCTGTACAGCTATCGTCACTTCTCTTCCCGGATCAAAGGTGGACACACCAACAACAAAATTCGTGTGAGCACCAAACCGATGCGCGCCATTTCCGACGATTTGGACATCCTCGTCGCGTTCGACCAGGAGACAATCGACTTCAACGCGCACGAGCTGCGCGAAGGCGGCATCATCATCGCGGACTCGAAATTTAACCCGAAACTGCCGGAAGGTTTGAAAGCGGTTCGCTTTTTCACGGTGCCGCTGACGGAAATTGCCGACGAGTTGGGAACGTCCCTGATGAAGAACATGGTGTCCATTGGTGCGTCTGCTGCCATCCTCGGCATTCCAGTGGAAAGCTTCCGCAATATTGTTGAAGACATGTTCCTCCGCAAAGGCGAAAAAGTGGTGGAAAAGAACATGGAAGCCATTCGCCGCGGATTTGAATACGTCAATGAACTGACGGGTGGACAACTCCCTGAATTCCAACTGGAGAAGGCTGACGGTCAAAAGCAGCTCTTCATGATCGGCAACGATGCGATCGCACTTGGCGCACTGGCAGCGGGTTGTCGTTTCATGCCGGCTTACCCCATCACCCCGGCTTCCGAGATTATGGAATATCTGATCAAAAAACTGCCGAAGTTTGGCGGTACGGTTATCCAGACCGAAGACGAAATCGCAGCCATCACCATGGCAATCGGCGCCAACTACGGCGGCGTGCGCGCCATGACTGCATCTGCCGGCCCGGGTCTGTCCCTGATGATGGAAGCAATTGGCCTTGCCGGTATCACCGAAACACCGGTGGTCATCGTCAACACCCAACGTGGCGGCCCGTCTACCGGTATGCCGACCAAACAAGAGCAATCCGACGTCAACGCCATGATCTACGGTACGCATGGCGATATTCCGAAAGTGGTGATCGCTCCGAGCACGGTGGAAGAGTGCTTCTATGACACGGCTGAGGCGTTCAACATCGCGGAAGAATTCCAACTGCCGGTTATCGTCTTGACCGACCTGACGCTGTCGCTGGGCAAACAGACCGTTACGCCGTTTGACTACAGCAAAGTGGAAATCCGCCGCGGCAAGCTCCTGGCTGGACAAGAACTTCCGCCGAAAGAGCAAAACGACTTGTTCAAGCGCTACGAAGTGACCGAAGACGGCGTTTCTCCGCGTGTGGTGCCGGGTCAAAAATACGGCCTGCACCATGTGACAGGGGTTGAGCACGATCAAACCGGTCGTCCGTCCGAGAACGCTGCAAACCGCGTGCAGCAAATGGATAAACGGATGCGCAAACTGCAAGGCGTGCTGAAAGCCTTCAAGAACCCGATCACCTTCGACGCTCCGCATGAAGAAGCTGACGTGCTGATCGTGGGCATCAACTCCACCATTGGCACGATCCAGGAAGCAAAAGGTCGTCTGGAACAAGAGGGCGTAAAAGTGAACCACGCACAAATCCGCCTGATCCATCCGTTCCCGGCCGAACAACTGAAACCGTACGTGGAAAAAGCAAAACAAGTAATCGTCGTGGAACACAACGCGCAAGCGCAAGTGGCCAACCTGATCAAACTGAACGTTGGACACGAAGAAAAAATCAAATCCGTGCTGAAATACGACGGGAACCCGTTCTTGCCGAAGGAAATCTATACCGAAGTTAAGGGGCTGATTAAACATGGCGACTATGAAAGAGTTTCGCAATAACGTAAAGCCGAACTGGTGCCCAGGCTGTGGTGACTTCTCCGTGCAGGCGGCCATCCAACGCGCCGCTGCCAACGTGGGCCTGGAACCGGAACAGCTGGCGGTCGTTTCGGGTATTGGATGCTCCGGTCGTATTTCCGGCTACATTAACTGCTACGGATTCCACGGCGTTCACGGCCGTGCCCTGCCGATCGCGCAAGGGCTGAAAATGGCAAACCGCGAACTGACGGTTATTGCTGCCGGCGGTGACGGTGACGGTTTCGCCATCGGGATGGGCCATACGGTTCACGCCATTCGCCGCAACATGGACATTACCTATATCGTGATGGACAACCAAATCTACGGTCTGACCAAAGGGCAAACCTCTCCGCGTTCTGCGACCGGTTTTGTGACCAAGTCCACTCCGAGCGGTTCCATCGAGTCGGCAATCTCGCCGGTTGAGCTGGCGCTGTCCGCAGGCGCAACGTTTGTTGCCCAATCCTTCTCCAGCGACCTGAAAGGCCTGACCGAACTGATCGAAATGGGGATCAAGCACAAAGGCTTCTCCCTGATCAACGTGTTCAGCCCGTGCGTGACCTACAACAAGGTGAACACGTACGACTGGTTCAAGGAAAACATCGTACCGGTGGATACCATCGAAGGCTACGATCCGCATGACCGCATCAAGGCCATGTCCTACTCCATGCAGTACAAAGGCCTGATCACCGGTCTGATCTACCAAAACACCGAACAAAAATCTTACGAGCAATTGGTTCCGGGCTTCAAGGAAGAAGGACTGGTCAAACAAGACCTCCGCATCTCCGACGAAGATTTCGCCAAACTGGTTGCAGAATTTGCCTAAGCAGCACAAACGTAAGCGAAAGAACCTCTCCCGCGCGGAGAGGTTTTTTTGTCGGGGTTTTTGTCCATACGCGGCCCGGCAGGGTTCAGACAGAGCGGTTCCAGACTTGGCGGACAAAGAGCATGAACAAAAACAGCAGGACAAGCTGGCCAAACAACGGGTACAAAAAGCGCAGCAGCGGCCCGAAGCCGATGAAGCTGACAGCGTAGCAGACGAGCAGGATGACAAAGACCACGACCGGTCTGCGCAGGCCGGTCGTCTTGTTTACCTGTTCCGACAAGCCAAAGACGTTGGCAGACAGCGTCGAAAAGATCTCGGTGTACACCAGCAGGGAAAAGAAAAACGGAATTCCTTTACCCACGCTCTGCAGGAGGGCGATCATTGGCATCTCCGCTTCGCCGATTCCCGGCATTCCTGCTGACAGGGAGGCGTACGAGAGCAGCAAGAGGATGCCGATGCCTGTTCCTCCCAAAATGCCTCCCCAAATCAGCGGCCGTTCGCTCTCGCTCTCCCTGCCGATCGGCACCAACACTGCTTGTGTCAGCGCAACGTTTAAGGCAACATAGTAGAGAGGAGAGCTGAGCCAGACCCACGGACGGATGCTCACCACCTGCGGACCAATGTCGTTCCACGGCTGCGTGTACAGAAACACGAGCAGGGTGAACCCGATCAACAGGGGAACGAAGAGACTGTTGACCGAGTGAATGCCAAACAACCCTTTCCGCGCCACGAAAAAGGTCATCACCATGCTGATCCAGATGCCCACCTGCGGCGACAGGCGGAACGATTCCCAGAAGATCGCTCCGGTGGCGGCCAGCATGACGGACGTGGTGCCGAGCAGGACGGTAAGCAGGAGTGTATTGAACACGGTGCCAATGGCCCGTCCGAACAAGTACGTGCTCACATCCTGATAAGAATTGGCCTGAATCCGGTAGGCAATCAGCATGATGCGCACACCTGCCCACACAAACAGCAGCGAGGCGAGCAGGATGCCGATGAAACCCTGCGTGCCGTACCGGACAAAAAATTCGACGATCTCTTTTCCTGAGGCAAAACCGGCGCCTACCACTGTACCAATATACGTAAAGGCGATTTGCAGAGCGGCTTTCCATGATTGCTGCATGTCAAACCTCCTGTCCCACTTAATTCATCCTATGAAAGGAAGCGATGTGAATATGCTGGTAACCGTGTTAGGCTTTCAGTCGCCTTATCCGGGGCCAGGCGGTGCCACCCCCGGGTATCTGGTGCAAACTGATCACACCACCCTGCTGCTCGACTGCGGCAGCGGCGTGCTGGCCAAGTTGGGAGAGTTGCTCCCGATCTACGAGCTGGATGCGCTTCTGCTGTCTCATTTTCATCACGATCATGTGGCAGATGTCGGGGTTTTGCAGTACGGATTGATGGTTCATCTACGGGAGGGCGATCGCTCGCCCGATCAGCCGCTGCCGATCTACGCGCCGGGACAGCCGGCAGAAAAAGCAGCAGGGCTTACTTACCGGGAAGCAACCCGCCTGGTTCCCGTAGACGAAAAGTCGCAAGTGACCGTGGGGGACGTGCAGATCAGCTTTCTTCGCACGGACCACGGGGATGGTGACCCCTGCTATGCCATGCGGTTGGAAGCCGGGGGAAAAACGCTGGTATACGGGGCAGACAGCGGACCGAATACGATGTGGGACCCGTTTGCCCGGCAGGCCGATCTGTTTATCTGCGAGGGAACGTTCTTGGAGCGCTACAAGCCGGCAGAGCCCCATGGTCATCTCACCGTGCGGCAGGCAGCGCAGGTGGCGGAATCGCTGGCCTGCCGATCCTTGTTGATTACCCATCTGTGGCCTGCTTACACGGAGGAGGAAGTGCGGGCGGAAGCGGATGTATACCGGACGGGTACGTGCCACATCGCCCGGTTTGGCCTGCAAATCCGGCTGTAATGCATGAGGAGAGGAGAGAATGACGTTGTTCCCCAACGTATTGGAAGTAGCACGAAAATTGATTCGCGAACGCGTCGGAGAAAATGAGACAGTTATCGACGCGACGATGGGAAACGGCAACGACACCCTGTTTCTCGCCCAACTGGTCGGCGAAAAGGGGAGAGTCATCGCCTACGACATTCAGCCGCTGGCCATGGAAAAGACCCGGCAGCGGCTGGAGCGGGAAGGGGTACTGCAGCGGGTGCAGCTGCAACTGGCCAGCCACGAAGAGATGGCCAACCTGGATGTATCGGCTGCAGCAATCATGTTTAACCTCGGATACCTGCCCGGCGGTGACAAGGCCATCACGACGCAGGCGGCGAGCACGGTCCGGGCGATTGGAGCAGGGCTAAAAATCCTGCGGCCAGGCGGGATCATGACGGTGATGATATACTGGGGCCACCCTGCCGGCCAGGTGGAAAAAGAGGCAGTGGAGGCGTACTGCCAGACACTCAGCCAGCTGGATTACCTGGTATTGAAGTACCAGTACATCAACCAGCAGAATCAGGCGCCGTTTTTGCTGGCGATTGAGCGGCGGCCCGTTACCTAGCGATCGCGTCATTGCGTTTCCCGGGCAAGCGCAGGATACGACAGCGGTGGCGGCATGGGCAAAATCGTGTCGCCTGGCTGTCGGTTGGGCGCGCTCCCGGCAGATCCATTCCCCCGTAATGCACCACGGTGAGCAAAAATAGGCACGCGCTAGCCATGTGTCACTCATATCAATAGGGTGAGGAATGGCAGCAAGGGGGATGACCGTGGACCGAGTAGGCATCATGTTGGATTGGACTGTCTTGCAGAGAGGCATCAGAGGCGACAAGTCTTACGAACGTCTTCCCTATTACGCGGAGATTTGCAAGGAACTGGGGATGGAGCCGGTCTTTTTTCATCCGCGCCATGTGCGGCCAGGCGGACAGAGGGTGCTGGGTCATTTTTGGAATGGAAGCCGATTAATTCCCCGCCTGGTGAACGTGCCGAAGGTGATCCACAACCGCGTGCTGTCCAGAAACGGGCGGATACGGGCCACGATCCGCCGGCTGAGCAGGACGCGCACCGTGTTTAACGGGCTGGTGGTGAGGGACAAATGGAGGGTACACCAGATGCTGTGGAAAAATCCCGCCATCCGTACCTACCTGCCGCATACGGTGTTGTTCACACCAGAGAGGCTTCGCATGTTTTTGGACCGGTATCAGACAGTGTACGTCAAACCGGCGATTGGTTCGGTGGGGATTGGCGTTGCCCGCATTGAACGGCACAACAACGCCTACAGGTTTATCGCGTTCAGACGGAACAGAACCTTGTCCCGCAAGAGGCTGATGGCCGAAGCGGCCAGGTGGGTGGGCAAAAGGCGGTTTATTATTCAGCAGGGAGTGCCGCTTGCCCGTTACCAGGGCAAGACATTTGACATCCGCGTGTCGGTGCAGAAAAACGGAAATCAGGAGTGGACGGTTAGCGGCCTGGTCGCCAAGGTGGCCAATCGGGCAAACAAATTGAGCAACCTGGCTCGCGGCGGACGTGCCGTTCCCTTATCACGGGCCCTGGGGCCGCTGTTTACCGCCGAGCAGCAGAAAGAGGTGGTTGAGCGGATCAAACGGGCGGCTGTCGAGATTGCCAGGCAGTATCAGCGCCACTTTCCGTCGCTTGCCGATCTGGGACTGGACATGGGCATCGACAGGCAGGGCCACCCGTATCTGATTGAGATAAATGTGCGGGACCAGCGGTATTCGTTTTGCAAAGCGGGAGAACTGGCCATGTTTAAAAAAACCTATCGTCATCCGATGGAATACGCGCGTTCCCTGCTTGCCGGGAATGGAAGGGGCAGGCAGACACGTCCGTAGAGCAAGCAGACCTGGGCCAAACTGGACTAGGTCTGCTTTTTTCATGGCGAGCGGAGTAAATTGTCGCTTACTGTATTCATGAATGATCGGTGAATTGTTTTTCCGCAGCAGGGGAGGGGAGGTTGCGGAAGTGGCGGTAGAGGACCGCGAGAATCGACCTGCGGGTCAGGATGCCCTGAAAAATCCCGGTGTCATCCTCGATGCAGATAAACGGATGATTAATCGACATCTCCAAGGCTTTGAGAAACTCATCTGACTCTTTCATCCGGGGGACTTTAGTGTTCATCACGTCATCGACGGTGTAGTCGGACAGCTTTTCATATTCAAACCGTTCAAGTCCCAATATCTTGTTGACGATCATTGTGGTGCTGATCTGGCCGTGCAGCCGGTAGGAGTGGTCCAGTACGGGTATGGCAGAATATCCGGTTTTGGTAAGCACGAGCAGCGCGTGTTCCAGTGAATTGCCCAACTGCACGTGGGCCACCTTGGTCGAAGCGATGACCAATTCGTTGAGTTTGGTGTGCAGCAATTGCTCAACCTGCTTCAAACAATCCACCACCTTTTTTCGTCTCTGACGGCACGGCAGTACCGTACCCTTGTGGTTCACTTCTATGATACCGTATGGCGTAAGCGTACGGTAGTCCTGCCTGAAAAAAAGCCCGGCAGTATGTCGTACAATCGTTCAAGGCGGGGAACAAGCGGACCTTGTTCGCAGGACCTTGTGCCGTACGCGGGACGTTGGTCGGATGGACGTGTAACCGAATGGCTGGTTCCATCGTATTACAGATGGACGCCTATTGTCTTTTTGTATGTATGCAAGGAGTTGGATAGTCATGCGTAAACCCATCTGGGGAGCGGTCGCCTTGATGATGCTGGTATCGGCCGGAATAGGGCTGTTGGCCGGCCGTTTGCTGATCAAGCCAGCCGGCCACTCGGAGCAGGCATTGGGCACGTCGGCTGTGCCTGCGTGGATGGTGGAAGACATGCGCGAACGGCTGGACACCTCACTGCGCTCCCGCGTAATGCCGGATCGGATACATGTCATGACGC
This sequence comes from Brevibacillus sp. NL20B1, assembly GCF_018195675.1. NCBI lineage: Bacteria > Bacillati > Bacillota > Bacilli > Caryophanales > Paenibacillaceae > Brevibacillus > Brevibacillus sp. NL20B1. Next base: position 132,237 of record NZ_JAGTPT010000009.1, on the reverse strand, counting down.
TGCCGACGGTTACACAGAACCAGTCGGCTTCGCAGCCCGTCGATCTGGCCGGTTCACTCACGCTGGACGGTGAAAAAGGCTTGTTCGTCGTGTACGCAAGCGAAGATGGAGACTATCAGCCCGCCTACAGCAAGAATGAACCTCTCTTCAGTCTCCAGCAAGCCGGCGGCGGATACCTGGTGGTGACGACGGTAAAACCGGCCAGCCACGGTCAGGAGCGCACGCTGTACGTGCTGCGAAAAACGTCTTCCGGCTATCAGGAAGTGTGGAGCGGTGTGGCCGCCTACCGGCATAAACAGGGAGAGACGACAGAACTGCTGGACGGTACCGTTCAGATTGACCCCAGGCGCCATACGATGATCTATTTTCAGCTGGAACGTACACTTGATCAAACCGGCTTCTCTTTGATGGAAAAAAGCTCCTACGAACTCTTGCGCTACAATGAGCGGTCTAACCGTTTCGAAAAGTGACGCAAATCAAAAGCGCCTCTCTTTACGAGGCGCTTTTCCCCTGTGCATGGTATGATAGGGGATCAGCCCGGCAAATGCCAGTCGGGCCTGATCAGTTCATCCGCCGTAAACGCGAACAACCCCAACCGCTCGGCGAGATGGTGCCGGGATTCTTCCACCAGTGTCTTGGGCACGGCAAACGGTGCGGGGCTGATCGGCCACTCCCTGCGGATGGCGGTCAGCAGCCGTTCCTTGACGTCCGAGACGGTAACGGGGCGGCCGGTCAATCCGGCGATGCTGCCCACTGTGTTCCCGTCGATGAAGGGAATGGGACGGTGATTGTCCATGTCAGCGAGGCCGGCTTTCGCGTAGAAGCGTTCCATCCACGCACCGCGCGGCTGTTCCTCGACGTTGATGCACAATTGCAGGATCGACCCGAAGCGGGTGCGCCGTTGGGCCATGCCGCCGATTTTTTTGCCGCCAATCGAGAAGTCGTATTCGCCCGCGCAGTAGGAACCAGTCACTTCGCCAAACTGCATGTCGCCGTACTCGCGCAATCCCACATGCAGCATCCGGGCGACGAATTGGAAAAAAGCGTCGATCGCAATCGACGTGTCGGGCAGCAGACAGGCGAGGTTGAGCACGCCCGCGTCCAGCGGCACACAGGCTCCGCCGGACGAGCGCAGCACGCAGCCAAAGCCGTCTTGACCAAATTGGCGCAGCGCCTGTTCCAGCCGCGGCAGTTTGGCGTCGCGGCGGCCCAGGTAGAGCGCCTTGTCGTACACCCACAGGTGGATGACTGGTTGGGCGTCGTCCCGGTTCATGTAAGCAGCCAGCGCTTCGTCGCGAATCAGCGGCTCCAGCGGATTGTCCCGATAGACACCGGAATCCATCCAGCGGAACGGCTGAGTAACAGTAAAGGTCATAGGAAACTCCTTCCCCGGTCAAGAATCGCTACCATTATACAACTGTACCTTGTTCATTTCTAGTGATCTGCACCGCAGCAAGTTTGCCGGGAAAGAAAAAACCGCTTCCGCTCAGGGGTCCCTGGAAACGGAAGCGGTGCGGCGTCACGGCTGTGCTGTAAAGGAGAAGTTATCCAGGTAGGTGATGCTGCGTGGCGCGTCTTTGGTTGCGTTACGCTGCAGATAGAGTCCCAGCTTGGTACCCTCTGGTTTCACTTTTTGCTGTCTGAAGAGGAACTGGTCGTTCATGTAGATGGAGACGCTGTCGCCGTCGACGACCACTTTCAGCCGGTTGCTCGTTTTCAGCTTGTAGGAACCGGACGCGATCACGTCAATGTCGGCGTCCTTGGCGTCTTCCACGCGGGCGAGCGTGACGCGGTCTTTGTTGACGAAGACGACATGGGCTGCGCCGTTCTTGCCGTTGAAGTACACGCCACCCAGCCCATCGGAGCCGCTCACGTTGACATCGACGGTCAATTCGTAACGTTTCGTGTTTTTGTCTTCATCCCAGATGAGCGGCAGGAAATAGTGATGCAGATTTTTCTCGGTGGAAATGGCAGTCACCTGCTTGTTGACGACGCCCCAGGTACCGACGGCATGATCGGTGTCCCAGTTTTTCAGTTCGGTATCGCTGAAGTTGTCGCTTACACTGCGCGGCAGCTCCGGTTTATCCGGGTTGGGGAAAACCACTTTGGTCTCGTCATCGTTTCGGTCCAGAAGCGCACGGTACAGGAGCGAGGCTGCTTCGGCGCGGGTGATCGGATCAAGCGGACGGAACTCGTTGTTGTACCCTTTCATCAGATTGGTCTGGATCGCGATGGCGATGTACGGGCGGAGGTTGGGCGAAATTCGCTCATGGTCGCGGAAACGTTTCAACACGTCCTGGTCCGCCTTGTGCGTGCGGTCGTAGCCGAGCAGGCGAACCAGCGCCACGGCGATGTCTTCCCGGACGGCGTACTGATCCGGCTTGTAGTAGTAGCGGGTGCCCGACTTGTAGCCTGTCAGGTATGGCTTGGCATGCTCCACGTAAAGGAACGCCCAATGCGACTTCGGCACATCCACAAACGTTTGACTAACCTTGTTCTTGCGAATGTCCACGCCGGCCGCGGCAATCATGATCTTGGCAAATTCAGCGCGTGTGACCTGATTGTTGGGCCGGAATTTGCCGTCCTCGTACCCCTTGATAATCCCTTTGGCCGCCATCTCGGTGATTTCCTTGTAGGCCCAATGGCTGCGGGGCACATCGGAGAACGAGGGCGCCGCCTGAACGAACGGCACGAGAGTCAGAATCATCAGAACCGCCAGAAAAACAGATAGGACTCGCTTCATGGGAACCTCCTGTTCGGGATATATCGTTTTGCTGCTATTCAGACGGCGGACGGGTCGGCAATGTTGCACGTGGACCAGCCTGATTCAGAAAAATATGAAAAAAGTCGCAGGAAAATGGTTTTCCAGAAAGATTCACTGGAAGTTCCTGATTTATTCGTTAAAATAAAATGTTCTATGCTATAATGTGTTGATGGTAAACCGTAAAACCAATGCTTACTGAGGTGATAGACAGATGACAATGAAAACTGAGGCGACTACGGACTTAAAATCCGGCAAGTCCCCGAAAACAACAGCAGACTACGCCAAGTACTTCCAGCCCCCTTCCTTGAAAGACGCGAAAAAACGCGGCAAGGAAGAGGTTAAGGTGCATTACGACTTCGCCATTCCGGAAGACATGAAGGATATCGGGAAAGGCAAGCGCTACTACGTACGCACCTACGGCTGTCAAATGAATGAGCACGACTCCGAGACAATCGCCGGGATTCTTCAGCAAATGGGCTACAGCCCGGCCGAAGAAGCAGAAGATGCGGACGTAGTGCTGTTCAACACCTGTGCGATCCGGGAAAACGCCGAAGACAAGGTGTTTGGCGAACTGGGCAACATGAAGCGGGTGAAAAACAACAACCCCAACCTGATCCTCGGCGTCTGCGGCTGCATGTCGCAGGAGGAAAGCGTGGTCAACAAGATCCTGAAAAGCTTCCCGCATGTTGACCTCATCTTTGGTACGCACAACATTCACCGCCTGCCGGTGCTGCTGCGCGACGCCATGTTCAGCAAGGAAATGGTGATCGAGGTGTGGTCCAAAGAGGGCGACATCATCGAAAACATGCCGAAGATCCGCGAAGGCAACATCAAGGGTTGGGTCAACATCATGTACGGCTGTGACAAGTTCTGTACGTACTGCATCGTGCCGTACACGCGCGGCAAGGAGCGCAGCCGCCGTCCGGAAGACGTGATCGCAGAAGTGCGCGAACTGGCCCGCCAAGGCTTCAAGGAAGTCACCCTGCTCGGTCAAAACGTCAATGCGTATGGAAAGGATTTTCAAGACATCCACTTTGGCTTCGGCGACCTTTTGGACGAGATCCGCAAGATCGACATTCCGCGCATCCGCTTTACCACCAGCCACCCGCGCGACTTTGACGACCGTCTGATCGAAGTCCTGGCCAAAGGGGGCAATCTGGTGGAACACATCCACCTGCCTGTCCAGTCCGGATCCAGCGAAGTGCTGAAGCGGATGGCCCGCAAATACACGCGCGAACACTACCTGGAATTGGTGCGTAAAATTAAAGCGGCGATTCCCAACGTGGTGCTTTCCACGGACATTATCGTCGGCTTCCCCGGCGAGACTGATGAGCAATTCGAAGAAACGCTCTCCCTCGTGGAAGAGGTCCGTTACGACTCCGCCTATACCTTCATTTATTCGCCTCGCGAAGGTACGCCGGCTGCCGTCATGGAAGACAACGTGCCGATGGAGGTAAAAAAGGAGCGTCTCTACCGCCTGAACGAGCTGATGGCGAAGATCAGCCTGGAGCAGAACCAGAAGCTGCACAACCAGGTCGTCGAGGTGCTGGTGGAAGGCGAATCGAAAAACAACCCCAATGTGCTGGCTGGCCGCACCCGGTCCAACAAGCTGGTGCACTTCGTCGGCGACAAATCGCTGATTGGTCAGTTCGCTCACGTACGGATCACGGACGTGAAGACTTGGACCCTGCACGGAGAGATCGTGACAAAAGTCGAGGTGTAATGGAGCGATGGAACAAACAAGCCTGTACACACACAACGAGATTTTGGAAAAGGCCCGCGAACTGGCTGTAATGATTGCCCGCACCAAGGAAGTCGATTTCTACAAACGGGCCGAGCAGCAGATCAAACACAACGAACGCGTTCAGGAGCTGATCGCGGAATTAAAGAAGAAACAAAAACAGATGGTCATGTTTGAATCGATGAACAAACCGGAGCTGGCGAAAAAAGTGGAAGCGGAGTACAACCAGCTTCACGAGGAACTGGACGCAATTCCGATCGTTACTGAATTCAAACAGTCTCAAGTGGACGTGAACGATCTGCTGCAGATGGTCACAAACGTGATCGCCAACACGGTGTCCGAACGCATCATCCTGGACACCGGCGGCAATCCGCTCACCGGCGAAACAGGCGGCGGACCGGAAAAATCCCGCGGCTGCTGTTCGTAACAGGCGAATAAACGGCACGATCAATTCCCGACAAGCCTCCCCAAAATGACAGTGGGTGTTTGCACCCTAGTCGAATGCCCTGCATACAAATGTACAGAAACGTTGTATGGAGGAGGTAAAGAAATGTCGGGTATAGACAAAGACCTGCAGTGCCGGGAACTCATCGCAAAAGCCGTCTGCGGTAAAGGTCATAAATTCTCCCAAACGACCCACACCATCATTCCGTCGCATACTCCTTCGACTGTCCTCGGATGCTGGATGATAAACACGAACTTCCAGGCGGAGCTGGCGGGGGATGCGGTTGAAGTGACTGGTACGTATGACGTCAACCTGTGGTACTCGTTTGCCAATAACACCCAAACCGACGTCACGCGGGAAACCGTCAAGTTCTCCGTACTCGTTCCGCTTACGTTCTTCGACAAACATTGCCGCGGCGACCTGGAAATTATCGCCCGGGCTGTGGAACAGCCGAAGTGCGTCAAAGCCGAACTGAGCGGCGGTGGTACTGTCACGGTGAAAGTGGAAAGTGAATTTGCCGTCGAAATTATTGGCGAAACCAAAGTGTGTGTGGTCGTTTGCAACAACTGCGATGACAAGGACTTCCACCTGCTCGGTGACTACGAAGACAGCAGCGACGAGTTTGACGACTTTGATTCGGCCACATTGCTCGACGAATTGGATTAAGAGGAGAGGCACATCTCCTCTTTTTTCTTTTTTTCGGGTGGTCAGGCGGGGCAACCGTCCCGGCACACACTTTTTTTCACTGGGCCACATAGGCTATAGCAGCAGAGCGGGGGTGATGGATGATGTTTATCCACGTACGTGAAAACGGCAGGCCATCCGGGACAGGCGGACGATACAACACCGAAGTGATGCCGACCAATATCAAGGCGGCCATTAATCGTTTGTCGAAGGGCAACCAGGCCAACAAACTGCTCAAAATGAGCGGCATCGCGACGGCAAAGGCTGGTCCGGAGCCGGGGACACGGATCTATCGCGTCCAACTGTATCAGTTTCATCTCTTGCACCTGGAAAAAAGTCTGGAGAAGGCGCACTGGCTGTCCCAGCCGTGGGGCGAGCAGCACTTCGAGCCGGTGGAGCGGCTGCCGAATGATCCGGAAGCGCAGGTGGCCGTCAAGCTGGCGGTGCGTGCCCTGTACGCCACGGGGCTGGAGTGCGGCGAAGTGCTGCTGACCGCCGCTTCGCCCCATCGTGTCAAAGTGGTGCGGGTATCGCCGTATTGGCCTGCCCAAATGTCCGATCGGTTTATGCGGGAGGCGCGGGACTGGTGGCTGAACCAGAGAAAGAGGCGCAGCGCTGACAGGCTGATGCTGGGAGCGGACCCGGAGTTTGCCCTGAGGGGAGCGGACGGCTCGATGGTACTGGCCTCCGACTACATGGGCAAGGGCGGGGTGGTCGGGTGCGATTCCACCCGGTATCGGGAAGAGCTGGCTCTGCATCAGCACCCGTTGGCCGAACTGCGTCCGGAGCCGTCCGACGACCCGGATGAATTGTTTGCCCGCATCCGGAAGGCGCTCTTGCTCGCCCGCCGCAAGATCACGGACAGGACGGTGGAGTGGCTGGCGGGCGGCATGCCGTTCGACGGCTATCCCGTCGGCGGGCACATCCACTTTAGCGGCGTGGCCCTCGACTTTTCCCTGCTCCGCAAGTTGGACGCCTATCTCGCCCTGCCGTTGGTCATGGTGGAAGACCCCGGCTGCTTGAAGCGGCGCCCCCGATACGGATTCCTCGGAGACATCCGGGAGAAGACGCACGGCGGGTTTGAGTACCGCACCCTGCCCAGTTGGCTGGTCCATCCGGATGTGACGCGAGGCATCCTGCACCTCGCCCGGCTGGTGGCCGCCTGTCACGAGCAGTTGACGGCCCGCCCTCATCTGGATGTGTCGCTCATCAGGGCGTATTACCGCGGCGACAAACAGACGTTGGCACCGTACGTGAAAGCCATATGGGAAGAGCTTTCAAGCCTCGCTTGCTACCGCGACAGCCGGGACCCGCTCGATTGCTATTTTGCCTATCTGCTCGCGGGAGAAACGTGGCCGGCCGGGCAGGATCTGCGCAAGGCCTGGGAAATCGGCTGAGCAACCATATTGAACTGAATGCGAATCGCATCTGATCTGCGGGGAAGAGGTTCAACTTCCCCGGCCGGACGTGCTATAATGTACAGGCGAGATTGCAGGCTAGGAGATTTGAAAACATGGCTCAGTATACCCCAATGATTCAACAGTATCTGGCGATCAAGCGTGAGTACCCGGATACTTTCTTATTTTTTCGTTTAGGTGATTTTTACGAACTGTTTTTCGACGATGCCATCACCGCCTCGCGTGAGCTGGAGATTACGCTGACCGGCCGGGACGGCGGCGGGGACGAGCGTATCCCGATGTGCGGTGTGCCGCATCACTCGGCTGACGCCTATATTGCCGAGCTTTTGAAAAAAGGGTACAAGGTGGCTGTCTGCGAACAGGTGGAAGACCCGAAAGCGGCCAAGGGTGTCGTCCGCCGCGAAGTGACCCGCGTCATTACCCCGGGGACCATGATGGAGGGGAAATGGCTGACGGACAAGGAAAACAACTACATGGCGGCGATCGCCGAAGCGGACGGCCGAATGGGTATTGCCGCCTGTGACATGAGCACGGGCGAGATGTACGTCACCTCGCTGTTTGGCACGGCGGGAGCCGCGCTGGACGAGGCGATGCAGTACCGGCCGAAGGAACTGGTGGTGTGCGGTCTGTCGCAGGACCTGAAGCCCGACATGCCGGTCACGTACATAGAAACCGGGGCGGTGAACGCATTTGCCGTCGATCAGCAGTATCAGGATCAGGCGCGCGAGCTGGATCTGGCGATGCGCCTCGCGGTAAATGCGCTCCTGCACTACATCGGTTCCACGCAGAAGCGAAGTTTGTCCCACATGAGGCTGATCAAGCGCTATGACGCCAAGCAGTACCTGCAGATGGACAACTTTTCCCGGCGCAACCTGGAGCTGACCGAAACCATTCGCGACAAGTCCAAAAAAGGCTCGCTGCTGTGGCTGCTGGACCGTACCGAGACAGCCATGGGCGGACGTCTTCTGCGCCGCTGGATTGAGCGGCCGCTGTTGAACAAAAGCGAACTGGAAGCACGGCTGGATGCGGTGGAACATTTGAAAGGGGATATGCTGCTGCGTTCCGACGTCCGCGCCTGCCTGGATCGGGTCTACGATCTGGAACGCTTGGCGGGACGTGTCTCGTACGGTAACGCCAACGCCCGCGACCTGGTGCAGCTTCGCTTGTCGCTGGAAGCGGTGCCTGAACTGCGGCAGCTTCTGCTGAACGCCGGCTCCCGCGTGCTCACCGAACTGGCCGAAGGGATGGACGAGTGCGCCGACATCGCTGCTTTCCTGCGGTCGGCGCTGGTTGACGACCCGCCGGTTTCCGTGCGCGAAGGCGGTCTGATCCGGCCCGGCTATGACGAGTACCTGGACAAGCTGCACACGGCAAGCCGCGAAGGCAAGAACTGGATTGCCCAACTGGAACAGGCGGAGCGGGAAGCAACCGGCATCCGTTCGCTGAAGGTAGGCTTCAACAAGGTGTTCGGCTACTACATCGAGGTATCCCGTGCCAACCTGGCAAACGTGCCGGCCGGCCGCTACGAGCGCAAACAGACACTGGCCAATGCCGAACGGTTCATCACCCCGGAGCTGAAGGAAAAAGAGGCGCTCATCCTGGAAGCGGAAGAAAAGATGGTGGAGCTGGAGTACCAGCTGTTTACCGCCATCCGCAGCGAAGTGGCCACCCACATTCCCCGCCTGCAGGGGCTGGCCGAACGCATTGCCGCCGTGGACGTGCTGCAGGCATTTGCCACTGTCAGCGATGAGCGCGGCTATGTGCGGCCCGAACTCGTCACGACCGGCGAGTGCGTCATCCGCGAAGGGCGCCACCCGGTCGTGGAAGCGGTGCTGGATCGGGAAAAATACGTCGCCAACGACGTGGAGATGAACCAGTCGGACAGACAGATCCTGCTCATTACCGGCCCGAACATGGCCGGAAAGAGCACGTATATGCGCCAGATCGCGCTCATCGTCATCATGGCGCAGATCGGCTGCTTTGTTCCGGCGAAAGCGGCAAAATTGTCGCTGGTGGACCAGATTTTTACCCGGATCGGTGCAGCCGACGACCTAGTCGGCGGACACAGCACCTTCATGGTGGAAATGCTGGAGACCAAACACGCCTTGCAAAAAGCGACCGCGCAAAGCCTGATCCTGCTGGACGAGATTGGCCGCGGCACGTCCACCTATGACGGAATGGCGCTGGCGCAGGCAGTGATCGAGTACATTCGCGAAAAGATCGGAGCCAAGACGCTCTTTTCCACGCACTATCACGAGCTGACCGGCCTGGAAGAGTCGCTTCCCGGCGTGGTCAATGTGCACGCTCGCTGCGAAGAGCGTGACGGCAAGCTCTTGTTTCTGCACAAAATCGAGCCGGGACGGGCGGACAAAAGCTACGGCATCCACGTGGCCGAACTGGCGGAGATGCCCGGCCGGGTGATTGAGCGGGCGCGGGAGATTCTCGCCGGACTGGAAGCGAATGCAGCCACAACATCGGCACAGGAGGTGCAGATGACCTTGGACGCGCTGTGGGCGGCTCCTGTGTCCGCAGCGAAGGAGGAGCCCGTGTCCCGCCTGTCGCCGGATGAAGAAACCGTGATGGCAGAGCTGCGCGAACTGGATTTGAACCAGATGACGCCGATGGAAGCCATGCTGAAGCTGTATGAGTGGAGACAGCGCCTGAAAAAAACGTAACGGGCCGATCCAAGGAGGAGATCGATGGGACACATTCAAGTGCTCGATGAGCATCTCGCCAATATGATCGCTGCCGGTGAAGTGGTGGAGAGGCCGGCTTCGGTCGTGAAAGAACTGGTGGAAAACGCGGTGGACGCCGGAGCTAGCGCGATCGAGGTGCACGTGGAAGAAGGCGGGCTGCAGCTCATCCGCGTGGTGGACAACGGCCACGGCATGGACCGGGAAGACTGCCAGCTGGCCTTTGAACGGCACGCGACCAGCAAGATTCGCACGACACGCGACCTGTTCCGGATTCGCACCCTGGGGTTTCGCGGCGAGGCCCTGCCCAGTATCGCCGCTGTCTCCCGGATGGAACTGACGAGCAGTCCCTCCAGCAGCCAGGTGGGGACGCGCCTGACGATCGAGGGCGGCCAAATTACGAACATTGCCGACGCCGCCACAGTCAAAGGGACGGATATTTGCGTGCGTGACCTGTTTTACAACACGCCGGCCCGGTTGAAGTACATGAAGTCGATCGCCACCGAAATCGGCCATATTTCCGACTACGTCAACCGGCTGGCGCTGACGTACCCGTCCATCGCCTTTACCCTGACGCACAACGGCAAAGTGCTCCTGCAGACCTCCGGTGACGGCAAGCTGCTGCACGTGATGGCGGCGATATACGGCGTCCAGGTGGCCAAGCTGCTGCTGCCGATCAGCGGGGAGACACTGGACTTCCGCTGGACCGGCTTCGTCTCCAAGACGGAAATGACGCGGGCCAACCGCTCCTATCTGTCCACGCTGGTCAACGGCCGGTACGTCCGCCACTTTGGCCTGAACAACGCCATCCTGCGCGGTTATCACACGCTGCTGCCGATCGGGCGCTATCCGATCGTCACGCTTCAGATCGAGATGGACCCGTCGCTCGTCGACGTCAATGTCCATCCCGCCAAGCTGGAGGTTCGGTTCAGCAAGGAAGATCAGCTGCTGGGCGCCATCGAGCGTTCCGTCCGGGAGACGCTGCGTCAGGGGCTGGAGATCGTCCGGCCGATGGCAGCCGAGCGTAAGGCAAAAGTGGTGGAACAGGTGGTGCAGCCGCAGTTTGACCTGCAGCTGCCCAAACCGGGAGCGGCGAGCAGCCAAAGCATCTCCCGTGCCGTCGATCTTGAGGCCAGTCCGCGTCTGCGGGAGTGGTTGGCACGGCAGGAGGCCCCGTCACAAGCGCGCTCCCCGCGGCTGGGCGGAGATGCGCCAGCTGACGCCACGGTCGTAAAGGAATCGGGTGGGGAGTACGCGGGTCTAGCACAGGAGCGGCCTGCATCCGTTCCGCTGCAGGGAAATGCGGCAGCGGGAGAATTGACTGCAACTTCAAAAGCACTCGGCACGTCTCATAGAGAGGGCAGCGCGTCGGCCGGTACAGACGGCGGGCTGGAAACACCTGCAGCCGATAATCATTCGGCTTCCCTGGTGCCGGCAGAAACCGCACCGATGACGGCAGATGGCCTGCAGACAGAGCAGCCTGCTGTCCAGTTCCCCGCTCCCGAGGCGGAACCAGCCGCTGCACAGCCTGACGGCGATAGATCGGCCGTGCCCCTGCTTTTTCCGGTCGGACAGGTACACGGCACCTACATCGTGGCGCAGAACGATAACGGCATGTATCTGATTGACCAGCACGCCGCGCAGGAGCGGATTTTCTACGAGTATTTCATGGAAAAACTGAAGCAGGAGAGCGTCGCCAGCCAGATGCTGCTCTTTCCCCACACCGTGGAGTGCACGGCTCAGGAAGCGGTGAAGCTGGAGAAAAAGCTGCCCCTGCTGCGTTCGTTTGGCCTCGATATCGAGTCGTTTGGCGGTCGAACGTTCATTGTGCGGGGCCATCCTCACTGGTTTCCGGAGGGCAGCGAACTGGAAGTGATCGAAGAGCTGATCCAGTTTGTGCTGGAGACGGGCGAGGCGGCTGAAGCAGACATACGGGCGATGCGGGAGAAGGCGGCGATCATGATGTCCTGCAAGGCTGCCATCAAGGCCAACCGCTATCTGACCCATGCGGAGATGGAAAGCTTGCTCAATACGCTCCGCGAAACGACCAGTCCGTTTACATGTCCGCACGGCCGGCCGATCATCATCCACTTCTCCACATACGATTTGGAGAAAATGTTTAAACGGGTGATGTAGATGCTGATTACCACCGGACTGAAACCCAGCGAGGAGACGCGCCGCCACGCAGCTGAACTGGCTGCACAGTTTGGCCTGCCGGTCATCGAGCGGGGCGATTGTTCGATTGAGGAGCTGCGCCGGCGCTACAATGAGGCGGAGGTGCTGATCGTCACCGCCAAAGGGGTCCGCCTGGAAGCAGAGGGAAAGAGCCCGTTCTTTTTTCATCCGAACACGGCCGTCTTTCGTATAAAGCGGATGGAGCGCGGCGATACTGATACTATGCTTGCCGCTTGCCAAATTCAACCAGGTGACAGCGTGCTGGACGCCACACTCGGCCTGGGTGCCGACGCGATCGTCTTTTCCCATGCTGTCGGCCGAACAGGCAGGGTGGTCGGGATTGAATCCGAAAAGCACATCGCGATACTGGTCGCAGACGGATTGCGTCACTATCCGACCGACTCAGAGGCGCTGCGCGAGGCGATGGGCCGGATCGAGGTGAGACACGGCCACCATCTCGACATCCTGAAAGACCTGCCGGACCGCTCGTTTGACGTAGTTTACTTCGATCCGATGTTTGAGCGGACGGTACACGACTCCACCGGGATTGCCGGCATTCGCGAGCACGCCAACATGGCCCCGCTGGATGCGGAGGCGGTGGCGGAGGCGCTCAGAGTTGCCAAACGGCGCGTCGTACTGAAGGAAGGCAAAGCGGGACGGTTGTACGAGCGGTTCGGGTTTACCCCGTTTCGCACGCGCGGCCATCAGGTCGTGTACAGCTATAAAGAGACAGATGGAGGGGAGTGACTTTGCCACCAAAGGAAAAACTGGTCGTGATCGTCGGCCCGACCGCCGTGGGCAAGACGGAGCTGAGCCTTGAGCTGGCCGAATGCTTCGACGGCGAAATCATTTCCGGCGATTCCATGCAGGTCTACCGCGGCATGGATATCGGGACGGCCAAGGCGACGCCGGAAGAGCGGGCGCGCGTGCCGCACCACCTGATCGACATTATCGATCCGGATGAAGAGTACTCTGTGGCGCTGTTTCAAAAAGCGGCGACACGGCTGATCACCGAGATAAATGCGCGCGGAAAGCTGCCGTTTATCGTCGGCGGCACCGGCCTCTACATCGAGTCGGTCACCCACAGCTTTCAATTCGCCCAGGCGGAGCAGGACCCGGAACTGCGCAGCCGGCTGCAGCGCCTGGCCGAGACGGAGGGAGCGGAGGCCCTTCATCGACGGCTTGCCGCGATTGATCCGCTGACAGCGGAACGGCTTCACCCCAACGATGTGAAACGGGTGATTCGCGCTTTGGAAATTTATGAATTGACCGGCACCAAAATGTCTGATTTTCAACATCGGGCCCAGCATTCCCCGTACGATCTGCTGATGATCGGATTGACGATGGAGCGGCACGTGCTGTACGAGCGCATCAACCAGCGCGTGGACAAGATGCTGGAAGCCGGTCTGGTGGACGAGGTGCGCCGTCTGTTGGATCAAGGGTACGGCTCGGCGCTGACGTCGATGCAGGGGCTGGGTTACAAGGAATTGATTCCGTATTTGTACGGAGAGATCACGCTGGAGAAGGCGGTCAACGACATCAAGCAGCGGACCCGCCATTTTGCCAAGCGCCAGCTGTCCTGGTTTCGGCGCATGTCGGAGGTGCAGTGGTTTGATCTGACCGATCCCGCCGAGCGTCCGAAGATCGTCCAAACAATCAAGCAGATATTGGCAGGAAAGTTTCAGCGATTGCCGAATATATAACATACAAGTCCTTTTAGGGGGTAATGAACATGAAACAGTCGATCAACATTCAAGATACGTTCCTGAACCACTTGCGGAAGGAGAACATCGCTGTCACCATCTACCTGGTAAACGGGTTTCAACTGCGCGGCTACATCAAAGCGTTTGACAACTTTACCATCGTGATTGACAGCGAAGGTAAGCAGCAGCTTGTATACAAGCATGCCATTTCCACGTTCACGCCGCAGCGTCCCGTGTCGCTCATGTCTCAAGACAACAATCAGCAAGCATAGCGTCACACCAACGAAGCCGGGATCTTAGCCATCCGGGCTTTTTTCACTGTCAGGGACAGGTTTACTGGTTCCGGCACGCAAAAAAACAGGTGCAGCAGACAGGATGAAACAGCCTATAAGTTTACATAAAATATCTTATGGAGAGTGGGTTCTTTGCCGTTCACGTTTGCCCACCCGGCGATCGTGCTGCCCTTCTGGCGCGTTCGCTGGCTGTCTTTTACCGCACTGGTCTTTGGCAGCATGGCGCCCGATTTTGAATACTTTTTCCGGTTGAGGCCGTACAGCGCGGTCAGTCATACCCTGGTCGGCCTGTTTGTGTTTGATCTGCCGCTCAGTTTTCTGTTGGCCTTACTTTTTCACCGCATCGTCAAGCGCCCCCTGGTCGCCTGCCTGCCCGCCCCGTTTGACCGGGGGCTGGGATACGCTGCGGCCAAGCCTTGGATGATCGGTTCGCTGCGCGATGGGCTGGTCTTTTCCTATTCGGCGGTAATCGGCAGTCTCACCCATATCGTCTGGGACGCGTTTACCCATCAGGGGGCGTTCATGGTCAGCCGCCTGCCGCTTCTGCAACAACGGGTGCCGCTTCCTTTGGCGGGCTTGGACATACCCTTCTACAAGCTGCTGCAGCACGGCAGTACGCTCATTGGCTTGTCGCTGATTGCGCTGGCACTCTGGCGGATGGTGCATCGCGGGCAGGCAATGGTGGTCGGCGGGAGACGTCTTTTGGTCCGGATAAAATGGCTGTATTGGCTGGGTGTGGGCGGATGCGGCCTGTTCGCGGCTGCCGCGTGGGTATGGAGCGCTGGCGGCGCATGGACGATGGCGCGTCTGCTGGGCGGCGTCGTGCCGTTTCTCTCCGGGTGCATGGCCGGACTGCTGGTCATGTCATGGTTTTTCAACCGGATTGGCCGGGCGGGTGTCCACAGGTATACGTCCCTGTAGAAAAAAATGGGCAGGTCTGCCAGCCCCATGCGTATACTTAATGTATGACCATGAGGCAGGTGATCGCTGGTGAAACCGTCGGGCAATCAACCGCCGGCTGATTCCGTGACAGACAAGGCTCCTAACCGCATCCAGGTAGTCTTTCGCCGGCCGGAAAAGGTCAAACGTCCGGAAACATTGGCCGACAAGGTACGCACTACCGCACCCGGCAATGTGGCCGCCGCCTTCGACGAGCTGGAGCGACTGATCGGTTTGCGTGAAGCCAAAAAGCTGATGTACGAGATCCACGCGCTGCTGAGGGTAAACAAGGAGCGGGAAAAACACAACCTGAAGCTGGAGAAGCAAGTCTACCACATGGTGTTCAAAGGAAATCCGGGCACCGGCAAGACGACGGTCGCCCGCTTGTTTGGCAAACTCTTTCGCGAAATGGGCATTTTGAGCAAGGGACATCTGATCGAAGTGGAACGGGCCGATCTCGTCGGCGAATTTATCGGCCATACCGCGCAAAAGACGCGCGAGCTCATCAAAAAGGCGCTTGGCGGCATCTTGTTCATCGACGAGGCGTACTCCCTGGCGCGCGGCGGAGAAAAGGATTTTGGCAAGGAAGCAATTGATTGTTTGACAAAGGCACTGGAAGACCACGGCAATGATTTTATCTGCATTCTGGCGGGCTACACCGATGAGATGGATGCATTTCTGGAGCTGAATCCCGGATTGCCTTCCCGCTTTCCCATTCAACTGCGGTTTGCCGACTACACGGTAGACGAACTGATCAGCATTGCCGAGTTGATGGTGGAGGGAAAGGAATACAAGCTGTCACCCTCCGCCAGGGAAAAGTTGCGACACCATCTGATGCGCAAGCGCAACGATGTGTTTGAAGTCAATTTCAGCAACGCCCGCTATGTTCGGAACGCCATTGAACAGGCCATCCGCAGACAGGCAGTGCGGCTATTGGACGTGGCGGAACCGACGCGCGACGAGGTGATGACGCTGCTGCCGGAGGATTTTGTCTGGCCCGCTTCCTGACAACCGGATGAATTGTGGTATGATAGGGTGGGAAAGGACGTGAATACGTGGACGATGTGATCAAACGTGTTGAAACAGCCATTCTGGTCGGCTGTTTTTTGGATAACCGCGATGCGGAGCGGGCACGTCTCTCAATGGAGGAACTGCACGAGCTGGCGCGGACGGCCGGCGTCGACGTGCTTGACGTGGTCACCCAAAACCGCGAGCGCATCGATCCCGCCTGGTATCTGGGCAGCGGCAAGATACAGGAGATCGCCCACCGCGCGCAGGAACTGGACGTGGATCTGGTCATCTTCAACGACGAGCTGTCGCCCAGTCAGACCCGCAACCTGGACACGGTGTTCGACTGCAAGGTAATCGACCGCACCCAGCTGATCCTGGACATTTTTGCCGGACGGGCGCAGTCCCGGGAGGGCAAGATCCAGGTGGAACTGGCCCAGTACAATTACCTGCTGCCGCGCCTGGCGGGACAGGGCAAGCAGCTCTCCCGCCTGGGGGGCGGGATCGGCACGCGCGGGCCCGGGGAGACCAAGCTGGAGAGCGATCGGCGCCACATCAGACGGCGAATCAGCGAACTGAAGCAGCAGCTGGCCGACATCGTGCGCACCCGCCAGCTTCACCGGGAGCGGCGCAAGAAAAACAGCGTCTATCAAATTGCGCTGGTCGGCTACACCAACGCCGGCAAATCCACGCTGTTAAACCGGCTGACCTCCGCGAACACCCTGCAGGAAGACAAACTGTTTGCCACCCTCGACCCGACGACGAGGCAGCTTTCCCTGCCAAGCGGCATGGAGGTGCTGCTCACGGATACCGTCGGGTTTATCCAGGATTTGCCGACAACGCTGGTGGCTGCTTTCCGCTCTACGCTGGAAGGCGTTCAGGAAGCTGATCTGATCCTGCATGTGGTGGACAGCCACCATCCCGATCTGGAAATCCACATGGAAGTGGTGGAGCGCATCCTGCGTGAGCTTGGGGCGAACGAAATCCCGCAGCTCGTGGTGTTCAACAAGGCTGATTTGATACCCGAGGGCACGTACTTGCCGCCGGTGGACGATTCCATTCTCATCTCCGCGCTGCGAGATGAAGACTTGCAGCGGCTGTTGGAGCGCATCGAAACGTACGTCTACGCTTCCTTTGACCGGATCAAGCTGAAAGTGCCGGTAGAGCGCGGAGACATCGTGTCGCTGCTGCACCGCGAAGGTATCGAGATGGAGCAGACGTTTGACGAAGCGAATGCCGCGTATCTGATTACCGTACGCATCAACCGGGACCATCCCATCTACGGGAAAGTTGTCCCGTTTCTCCTGGACAAGCCAGAGATTGCAGAAGAGAGTTGGTAGGAACGACAATGTTTTCATTATTCACCCATGGAGAACGGCTGCGCCCGATCGTGCAGGAAGTCGAAGCAATGATTGCCGGGCGGCATCAGGAGATTGCCGCCCTGGTCGACTACAACCAGTTGAAGGTGCTCCGTTCGTTTCAGAAGCATGAAGTAAACGAGTTTCACTTTGCGCCGTCGACGGGATACGGCTACGATGACACGGGCCGTGCGACGCTGGAAGCGATTTATGCGGACGTGTTTGGCGGGGAGGCGGCCTTGGTCCGGCCGCACATCATCTCCGGCACGCACGCGATCGCCATCTGCCTGTTCGGCCTGCTCCGTCCCGGCGACGAACTGCTGTACATCACCGGCAAACCGTATGACACGCTGGAAGAAGTAGTAGGTGTGCGCGGCGAGGGACAAGGCTCGCTGAAGGACTATGGCATCGGGTACCGCTATGTGCCGCTGACGCCGGAGGGGGAAGTTGACTTTGCCGCTGTGGCCGAGGCGATCACCCCGAATACAAAGGTGATCGGCATCCAGCGTTCCCGCGGATACGCTGATCGTCCGTCGTTTACCATCGCCAAGCTGGAAGAGATGATTCGCTTTGTCAAAGGGCGGAATCCGGAACTGATCGTCTTTGTGGACAACTGCTACGGAGAGTTTACCGAGGAGCGGGAGCCGCTGCAGGTGGGCGCGGACATCATGGCAGGTTCGCTGATCAAAAACCCGGGCGGCGGTCTGGTCAAGACCGGCGGATACATCGTCGGCAGACAGGACCTGGTGAAGCTCGCTTCCTACCGGATGGCCGCTCCCGGCATCGGCGCGGAGGGAGGAGCGTCGCTGTACTCCCTGTTGGAAATGTACCAGGGCTTTTTCCTCGCTCCTCATGTGGTTGGCGAAGCGCTCAAAGGGGCGATTTTTTCATCCGCACTCTTGGAGCGGCTGGGCTTTCGGACCAATCCGCTGTGGCACGAGCCGCGCACCGACCTGATCCAATCGGTCGAATTTGGTTCGGCGGAGCGATTGATCGCGTTTTGTCAGGGCATCCAGAAGGCGGCACCGGTCGATTCCCACGTCACCCCTTATCCGAGTGACATGCCCGGATACGCCGATCCGGTCATCATGGCGGCCGGCACGTTCATCCAGGGGGCGAGCATTGAGTTTTCCGCAGACGGCCCGATTCGTCCGCCGTACCTGGGCTTCGTGCAGGGCGGTTTGACCTACTCCCATGTCAAGGTGGGCATCCTGACCGCGCTGGACCTCCTGTTGGAAAAAGGGCTGCTGGAACTGCCGAATACGTAGGCGTCGCAGACCGGCGTGAACGAGTCAATTGCCTGCAAACGGGGAGCGTTGCAAGAGACGCTTCCCGTTTTTTCGCGTTGATTTGCCGAAAGATGCATCATTTTGTGTAATCTTTTCTAACATCCATTGACAGGATTCTTAATAACGCATACAATACAATCAAGGATTGAGAAGAGGAGGGACACGTCATGAGTGATGACATTCGTCGAAACATGGCTCTCTTTCCAATCGGGATCGTCATGAAGTTGACCGATCTGACCGCCCGGCAAATCCGTTATTACGAGCAAAACGGACTGATTCAGCCGGCACGTACGGAAGGGAAGCAGCGACTCTTCTCCTTTAACGACGTCGATCGCTTGCTGGAAATCAAGGCGCTGATCGAAAAAGGACTCAACATCGCCGGCATCAAGCAGGTGCTGCAGATGCAGCAGTCCGCCGCGGAAAAGACGGAGATCACTGCCACTTCCGAGGCCAAGCGGAAGGAAATGTCCGAAAAGGAACTGCATCAGCTTTTGAAGCAGCAAATCATGTTTAACAACGCGACTCGCCACGGCGAGAATGCGTTGATACGTGGAGAGCTTTCGCGCTTCTTCCACTAATACAAGCCAACAAACGCGATAGGAGGAGAGAAACGTGAGCAAGTACACCAAGGAAGACATTTTGCGTCTGGCCCATGAGGAGGATGTCAGGTACATCCGCCTGCAGTTTACCGACCTGATGGGGGTCATTAAAAACGTGGAGATTCCGCTCTCCCAACTGCCCAAGGCACTGGACAACAAAATGATGTTTGACGGTTCGTCCATCGAGGGCTTTGTGCGTATCGAGGAATCCGACATGTACCTGGTGCCGGATCTGGATACCTGGGTGGTTTTCCCGTGGGGCACCGAGCACGGCAAAGTGGCACGTTTGATCTGTGACGTCTACATGCCAGACGGCACCCCGTTTGAAGGGGACCCGCGCTATATCCTGAAACGTGCACTGAAGGAAGCAGAAGAGATGGGCTTCACTGCTTTTAATGTCGGTTCGGAACCGGAGTTTTTCCTCTTCAAGATTAACGAGAAAGGGGAACCGACACTCGATCTGAACGACCAGGGCGGTTATTTTGACTTCGCGCCGCTCGACCTTGGTGAAAACTGCCGCCGCGACATCGTGCTTACCCTGGAAAAAATGGGCTTCGAAATTGAAGCATCCCACCACGAAGTAGCACCGGGTCAGCACGAAATTGACTTTAAATACGCCGACGCGCTGCAGGCGGCTGACCAAATCGTCACCTTCAAACTGGTGGTGAAAACCATTGCCCGTCAACACGGCCTGCATGCGACGTTCATGCCGAAGCCGCTGTTTGGCGTGAACGGTTCCGGCATGCACGCTCACCAATCTCTCTTCCGCAACAAAGAAAATGCGTTCTACGACGAATCTGATCCGCTGGGCCTCAGCCAAACGGCTAAACACTACCTGGCCGGCATTCTGCACCATGCACGCGGATTTGCCGCCATCACCAACCCGCTGGTAAACTCTTACAAGCGTCTGGTGCCCGGCTATGAAGCGCCGTGCTATGTGGCCTGGTCGGCGAAAAACCGCTCCCCGCTGGTACGCATCCCGGCTTCCCGTGGTTTGAGCACGCGGATTGAAGTGCGCAACCCGGACCCGGCTGCAAACCCGTACCTGGCTCTCGCTGTCATGCTGAAAGCAGGGCTGGACGGCATCAAGAAAAAACTGGAGCTGCCGCCGTCGGTGGACCGCAACATCTACGTGATGACCGAAGAAGAGCGCGAAGCTGCCGGCATCGAAAGCCTGCCGGCAACCCTGAAGGAAGCGATCGACTGCCTGAAGGCCGATCCGGTCATCTGCGAAGCGCTGGGTGAGCATGCCCTGGTACACTTCACCGAGGCAAAAGAAATCGAATGGGATATGTTCCGTACCCGCGTCCACGATTGGGAACGCGAACAATACATGAACACCTACTAATCAGCGAACCCCCTTTGCCTGTTGGGGCGGGGAAGTTCCGGGAGTGGGGCCGAGTGATGGCCCTGCTCCTTTTTGTTATTTTTGAGGACGAGGGCGTATGGGCTCCAGAGAGCAAAAAAAACAGCAGCCCCATGGCAGGGGCTGCACAGCGTGTAGACAAAGTCCGCGGCACATGGGAGATCAGGCCCGCTCGCTTGCTTGACGCCCAGCACAGAAGCGAATGATGTCCGCTCCAAAACGAGACGCGGGCAGGGGACAAACATCTGGGTATTTCGAGGAAGTGAGACTTGTGTCCCCTGTTGATTCCCGCGTCTTCGTTTTTCAGCTGAGCAGGTCGTCAAAGGAGCTCGCTTGGCCCATCCCGCCATGCGATGAACATTGTCTTCCGCTTCGGTTGATGAATAGGCAGGCCTTTCGGCCTGGAGATCATTTTTTGTGGACGCTAACTCAATGAACCGTTTGTCTTCAGTCTGAGCAGCCCCATGGCAGGGGCTGCGTTATGATTGTTCGTTTTCCAAACGTTTCTTTTTCACCCATTCATTCCAGTATTCAACTTCCTCAGCGCCTTCACCTAAAACTTCAATTTCGCCTATACAATATTCACAGATGTAATAGATTTCTCCATCGCGGAGAATGGAGCACTTCTTTGGTCTCAAATGCTCGATTTCGCACCAAAAAGAAAGTTTCTTGCAATGTTCGCATCTTATATCATCGTCTTCCATATTACTTTTGTACCTCCTAAGTATTAATCGACCGTACACTTACAGACGTATTCCAAAGAATACATTAACCATAATGATAAAATATGTCAATTATTATGATTTATGGAAAAAGAAAAATCTGTTTATTTTTACTGATACGTGCATACTGACCAAGATGAGTCATGTGAAAAACGAATCCAGGCAGTGATAAACCAGTAATCCGCTTGCTTTCCAGCACGGATGTGAATATGAAATGGAACCGCATGGGGCCGTGTAATTTTGCAGCCTGGCTGGCTTCTGCAAAAATGTGGACGAGAATATATAGAAGGATGCAACGATTGGCGAGGTAATCCGTATATCCTAAGAGAAAGGAGTGTGCCCGATGGAAATACTGCTGTGGATTGTCATCGTGGCGTTGTTTGTCGCAAGCATCGCCGGTATTTTTCTTCCGGTTTTGCCGGATACGATTTTGCTTTGGGCCGGGTTTTTGCTGTACCACTTTGTCCTCGCCGAACCGGGGGCCGGGCTGCCGGCGTCGTTCTGGTGGGGGATGGTGGTGCTGAGTGTGCTGCTGTACGGCGCCGATTTGCTGACCAACATGTACTTCGTGAAGCGGTACGGCGGTTCCAAGTGGTCGTCGATTGCAGCGGCGGTCGGTATCTTTCTCGGGATTTTCCTGTTCCCGCCGTTCGGGATGCTGATCCTGCCGTTTTTGTTTGTGGTGTTGGTAGAGCTGTTCGTATCCAACCAGCCGTTTGAACGGGCGATTAAGGCGGGGGTGGGATCGCTCGTCGGATTTCTCGGCAGCGCAGTCGTCAAGGTCGTCCTGCAAATCGTGATGATCATCTGGTTTTTCATCGCCGCCCTGTAGATCATGCTCCAAGGGGGCGAGATGCAATTCCTGCACCGGATCGTGCCGGTCTGACAGCGCCATAGAAAAAACGAGCCCGTATCTTTCGACGATGGTCGGGAAAGATACGGGCTATTCGTTTTCCTAGTGAATCAACCGGTACACTCCGATGACTTTTCCCAGAATGGTGACCGAGTCCAGGATGATCGGCTCCATCGTGGAATTCTCCGGCTGCAGGCGGAAGTGGTTTTTCTCCTTGAAGAACCGCTTGACGGTGGCTTCGTCCTCATCGGTCATCGCCACGACAATGTCGCCGTTGTTGGCCACGTTTTGCTGGCGCACGATGACGTAGTCGCCGTCGAGGATGCCTGCCTCGATCATACTGTCACCCGACACGCGAAGCATGTACACCTTGTCCGAGGTGACAATGTGTTCCGGCAGGGGGAAGTAATCCTCCACGTGTTCCACGGCCGTAATGGGCTGCCCGGCCGTTACCTTCCCGATGACGGGCACTCGCACGACGGATACTTCATAGTCATCCTGATAGCGGTCGCCATCGGTCAACAGCTCAATCGCGCGCGGCTTGGTGGGGTCGCGCCGGATCAATCCTTTCTTTTCCAGACGGGCCAGGTGACCGTGGACGGTGGAGCTGGAGGCCAACCCGACGGCCTCGCCAATTTCACGAACGGACGGCGGATATCCCTTGTCGCGGACTTCCTTGCGAATGAAATCGATAATGGCTTGTTGTCTGCTGGATAGCTTGGACATGGACCACACCCCTGTTTTCTCGAACATGTTTTCTATATTGTACCATGGGATCTTGCGTTCGACAAACGTTAGTTCGATTTCGCTTGACACAAAACACATGTTCGCATTATGATGAAAACAAGAATATAGAACGTATGTTTGCAGGGGGATGGTATCATGCATGCTGTATCCGCACACAACCGTTTCACCAAAAAACAGGAGCGCCATAGCCGCACTGGTGTGAGACGCGGTGGGGCATTGATCTTTTTCGTGGTATTCTCTCTCTTTTTTTACTTCCTGACAGAACTTGTGTTCGCATCGGAGTCGTCGTCGATCGTGCCTGTGAAGGTAGTGACCGTTCAGAAGGGTGACAGCTTGTGGAAAATTGCCGTTGAGCACCAGGACGAAGCCGACATGGAGGTGCGCGAACTGGTGTACGCGATCAAAAAGATGAACCGACTGGACAACTCCGACATATACCCCGGACAGCGCTTGGCTGTTCCCGTCGGAGAGTAGACGGCAGCCAAGACAGCGGGGCAGGCCAGTGTATATCCTTTCGCTTGCGTTGTGCCGCCGATGTGTTATAATAGAGCGGCATTACAGAGAGTAGGGGGAGAGGCTGTGGTAACCGACGCGGAAATCAAACGGATCAACGAGTTGGCCAAGAAATCCCGCGAACAAGGCCTGACCGACGATGAAAAACAGGAGCAGCAGGCACTGCGGCGCAAGTACATCGACGCTGTCAAGGCGTCCCTGCGGGCTAACCTGGAATCGATCCGCTATGTGGAAGATCTTGAGGACAACGGTCCCAAACATTAAGATAACGTGTACTGGCACAAAAAGGCATCCACGCGCTTCGCTTGGATGTCTTTTTCTACGACGAAACGGAGCGAACAGGGAGGAATGCGCATGTCGTGGCTTGCTGTGGCAGTGGGGGGCGCTGTCGGATCAATCGTGCGGTATGGATTGGGCCTGGTGCTGAATCAGCCGGGCTGGCCGGCAGGTACGTGGGGAGCCAATGTTGTCGGCTCGTTTTGCATCGGTCTTTTGTACGCCTGGGGAAAGGAGCGGGGGTTTCTCCCGCCGGAGCTGTACCTGCTTTTTACCACCGGGCTGTTGGGCGGCTTTACGACCTTTTCTACCTTTTCTCTGGAGGTCATCACCTTTTTTGGCGACGGGAACATTGGACGCGGATTGGCGTACGTGCTGCTCAGCGTCGGCATTGGGCTGTTGGCCTGCGGAGCCGGAGTCTGGCTGGGCCGGCATGTGGGCTGACGCCAGCGCGATTGAAGCGAAGGGAGGATGGACGTGACGATTCGGCATCCCGATTACGAACAGGAACAAAAGCGGCTGGATGAAACGGTGTCCGCCATTGAACGGGAGATCGAGATA
This sequence comes from Brevibacillus sp. NL20B1, assembly GCF_018195675.1. Taxonomy (NCBI): domain Bacteria; kingdom Bacillati; phylum Bacillota; class Bacilli; order Caryophanales; family Paenibacillaceae; genus Brevibacillus; species Brevibacillus sp. NL20B1. The sequence continues at coordinate 108,090 of NZ_JAGTPT010000009.1, read as the reverse complement.
CTGCGCGAGGAAGTAAGGGAAGTGACCGACGACTACGTGAAGCAGGTGGTCGGGTACAAAAAGGCCAAGGAACTGCGGTATCTGGAAGACCAGGGGAAAGACAAACCTTACTTCGGCCGGGTGGACTTTCTCAAGGATGAGACATACGAACTGGACATCGTCTATATCGGCAAGCGCGGCATTGTCCGCAGCGATACGTTTGATGCGCTGGTCGTGGACTGGCGGGCTCCGATTGCCAGCCTGTACTACAGCGGCGAAAGCAAGGACGCCTTCTACCGGACCGACAAGGGCATCGTCCGTGGAGAAGTTCGCCTGAAGCGCAACTTTGCGATTGAGAAGGGAAAGATTACCGGCATCTACGACGGGGCGGTCAAGGAGACGATCCGCCGGGGTATCGGCCATCCCGACGAGTTTCTCGAGGAAGGGTATATCGATGAGTTCCTCGCCGCCAATCTCAACCAGACCAACGACAGTCGGCTGAAGGACATCGTGGCGACCATCCAGTCCGAACAAAACGACATCATTCGGGCGGACAAAGACCGTCCCATCGTCGTCCAGGGGGTGGCCGGGAGCGGGAAGACCACCATCGCGCTGCACCGCCTCTCCTACCTGATCTACAACTACCAGGATACGATGATGTCGAAAAAATTCATGGTGTTTGCGCCGAACCGCCTGTTTCTGAACTACATATCGGACGTGCTTCCGGAACTGGGGGTGGATGACGTCCAGCAGGCCACGTTCTTGGACTGGGCGGCCAAGCTGGCCAAGCCGCTTCTGCCCAAAGGCTGGCGCATCACCGACCCGCAGAAGCTGCTGCGCCTGTTTTTCGAGGAAGGACAGGACCGGCGGGAACGGGAGATGACGCAAAACCGCCTGCGGTTCAAAGGCTCGCTCGCCTGCAAGGCTGCCTTGGATAACTATCTGCGCTATCTGGCGGAGACGGAAATCCCGTTTAAAAAGTTGAGCTTTGTCTACAGCCGGACCCAACAGGTCTTTTCCATCAGCGGAGAGACGATCCGGGAACTGTTTACCGGCCAGTTCGGCCACCTGCCCTACCGAAAGCGCCTCGAGGCGCTGCGCAAGCATCTGAAGCAGGAGATGAACAAGCAGCTGTTTGCCCATTTGCGCGAGATGCGGATTGATTTGGACAAACAGGGTTTGACAAGGTTTGAGCGGATGATGGAACAGATTCTGGAGAAGTACTTGTCGTCCTTCCCGCAGGTGGATGTATTCGCGGCGTACCGGAAGCTGATCACGGATGAGACGCTGCTCAGACGCCTGGCGCCGGATGGCGTGGAGGACAGCGTCATTGCGGACGTCTGTCAATCATCGGAGGCGCTTTTTGCCAACGAGCGGATCGAGCCGGAAGACGTGGCGCCGCTGTTGTACCTGCGCCATCTGGTGGACGGGCTCGAACAGGCGGGGCAGTTCGACCATACGGTGGTGGACGAGGCGCAGGATCTGAGCGCCTTGGAGATTGCCGTGATCGCCCTGGTGACGAAGCGGCAGTCCTTGACCGTGGTGGGCGACATCGCACAGGGCATCCACGGCTACCGGGGCCTGCAGACGTGGGACGAATTGACAGGCGGTGTGTTTGTCCAGCCTCCCGCTGCGTATTACACGCTGGCGCAAAGCTATCGGTCCACGATTGAGATCATGCGCTGTGCCAACGAGGTGCTGCGCAGGATTCGCCTGCCCGAGTCGGTGATGGCCAGGCCGGTGCTGCGGCACGGAGAAAAGCCGAAGATGCTGTCGTATGCGGCTCCGGCCGAAAAATGGGAACAAACGGCACGGCTTGTCCGGGAATTGCAAGAAGAAGGCTTTCAGACCGTCGCCATCGTCACCAAGACAGCCGAAGAGAGCAAACAGGCGCACAAGGCGCTGCGCGGCGCGATCAGCGAACTGGTCCTGCTCGGCTCCAAAGACAGCCGATACCCCGGAGGTGTAACGGTCATGCCGGCGTATCTGACCAAAGGGCTGCAGTTTGACGCAGTGATCCTCTTGGATGTGGAGCGATACACGGACAGCGAGTGGGACGCCAAACTGCTGTACGTGGCGATGACCCGTCCCGTTCACCGGCTGTTGATCCTGCACGAAGCGGGCCGAATCAGCCCGCTGCTGTGCGATGTTCCCGACGAGTTGTTGTCCGTTACATCATAGAAACGCGTTGTTCAATTTTGCTAAACAAAGAAAAGAGCTCTCTGCGCAGGTTGTCGTGCAGAGAGCTTTTTCGTTGGAATCAGTGATCCCCGTGATTGCCTTTGGACGGATTGGTGATGACGTAGCCTTCTTCCGGCAGGTACAGGTAGTCAATTTTTACGCCATCCAGCAGCGGCTCGTTTTTGTTGACGATCACGTCGATCTCCTTGTCGGTGGAGACGACCTCGTCGTCGGCACCGGGCTTGTCCAGCGCCAGGCCGTAATGGGCGTGGTCGCCGTGCTTATGCGTGATGTAGACGCGCAGTTTCAGCTCTTTGTCTTCTTCTTGATCCAGCACAGCTTTCAATTGCTTCGCAGCGTTGCGGGTGATTTTTACCTTCATGCGGGGCAGTCTCCTTACTTGTAAAAGTGTCTTCTTCATCTTACCAACAGAAAAATCGCTGTGCAATGCGCAAAGTGTGAAACGTCAGCAAGACGCGTGTGATCAAGCGCATCGCCCTGACGAAGCAGCGGCGGAAACGTGCAGCCTGTGTCCATCCTGCTGCATATTTTTTTTGCCTGAAATCCACGAGCCCTCTTGATTTGCTTTAAAAAACAGGGTATACTATCACTCGTCACGAATACGGATGGGTGTCCGAGTGGCCGAAGGAGCACGATTGGAAATCGTGTAGGCGGTGTTGAGCCGTCTCGTGGGTTCAAATCCCACCCCATCCGCCATTACGCGTACACCATACGTCTTCCGGAAGCGGGAGGCGTTTTTTTGTTCCTTTTTTTGTTCATCAGTGTGTAGACAAAGTCTGTGCCGCATGGGTGATGGGGCCCGCCCGCTCTCTTGACGACCAGCAAGGAAGCGGAAAGCGTCCGCTCCAAAACGCGACGCGGGCGGGCGGCAAACAGCTGGGTAGTTCGGTCTCCACCTTTGATCAATGTGCAGGCCTTGCAGCCTGGGACCGATGGGAAGATCAGTTTCTTCCTTAAATATCGTAAAAAAAGGCATGCCCTGATGGACATGCCTTTTTTCTTTATATATCACTGTAGTTCGGTGCTTGCCTGCGGCGAGGGAGTGCTTACTGTCGTCTGTCGCGGCTTCATCACCGGATAGAGCAGCAGCCCGACTGCGTAGAGAGCCAGTCCGAACAGCAGCGTTTTCATGTCGGCTGTCCCCGTCTTGATGACCCAGAGCGAGAACAGCACAGCCAGCACAGCCACCACACCATCAAAGAGGCGTGCGGCCGGCTGCCGTTCATACGTCTGACCGACAACCACCAGCTTCAGCTGGAAAATGGCAGAAGCCAGATAGGGCAGGAGGATGGCCAGTGTTGCCACCGTGATGACAAAGTGGTACGCTTCGGCAATCGTGCCGGAGATCGTCGAAAAAATGAACAGTTGCGACATGAGATTCGTAACGGTCAGCGAGCGAACCGGACTCCCGCTGGCGTTTACCTTGGCAAACGAAGCGGGGAACATGCCGGCGCGGGCCGCTTGAAACGGCGGCTCTGCTCCGATCAGGAGCCAACCGATTGTGCTGCCGATCAGCGAAATGATGGCCAGCACAGCCATGACGATCCCGCCGGTGCTGCCGATGACTTGGGACAAGGCGTCTACCAGCGGCTTGTCCGACACGCGCAGTTGTTCGAGCGGCAGGACCCCCATCGTCAGGAAGGTGATGCCCATGTACAGGACGAGCGAAATCAGCAGCCCGGCGATCGTGGCCGACCGCACGTCACGTTGGGAACGGGCCCGGCCGGAGAGGACCACGGCCGATTCAATCCCGATGAAGGCCCACAGTGTAGCCACCATCGCCATGTTTATCTGACCGGGCAGATCGTACACTGCACCGTTTTTATCCGTGATCGGGGCATAGAAATCGCCCATGTTGGTTGCATTAAAGGCAAACAGGCAGACGACGATAAACAGCACGAATCCCAATACCTTGGTGGCGGTGGACAGGAAGTTCAGCTTGCCGGCGCCGTTCAGCCCCTTCACCAGCAAGGTGTGGAAGCCCCACAACAGCGCGGTGCAGACGAGAAATGTCGTGAACTTTCCTTTTTCCACCGGAAAGGAAAAGAGCGAGAACAGGACGGTTTTGTCCTGCATAATCGGGAAAAATGCGGACAGATACCCGGCAAACGTGGTGATAACAGCGACATTGCCCGCCCAGTTTGCCACCCAGTACCCCCAAACCATGCTGAAGCCGGCAACCTTTCCGGCGCGCGGATTATCAAACATGGCGCGGGCGTAGCTCTGCGGGCCGGCAGTCAAATCGGGCCGGCGGACGGACAGGTTGCCGAAGACGAGCGCGATCATCAGCACGCCAAACCCGGTCAGCAGCCAGGCGAACAGCACAGCGAGCGGACTGGACGCTTGCACCAACGTGTTGGGCAGCATGAAAATGCCGGAACCGACCATGTTTCCCACCACGAAGGCGGTCAGCAGCCAGAAGCCCCATTTTTGCGAACTCATTGGAATCCCTCCACAGTCATGAAGTCATACCTTGATGTCAGCCCATCCGTAAAGGCGGGGTCCCGGCCGTACAAAACCGGACAAGCGGGAATGTGTGCAATAGAACAGTGACGTACCCGCTTCCGCATAAGGTTTTACCATTTTACTTGTTTAATTATTTAATTGGATAAAGTAAAACGAACGTTAAAAAGTATAGCAATGTTGAAATTGACCGTCAACAAGAAATGTGCGGGAGGAGGGCGTCCGCTTTCGGGGAGTAAATCGCCCGAAGCGAGCAATACTATAGGTAGCCAACAATAGGGAAAAGAAAGAGGGATGACGATGATTTCCCCCAAACAGCGCCAGTTGGTGCAGCGTCAGATGCAGCGGGACGAAAGCAGGATCGTCAACATTGTGTTGAGTGACGCCAGACAGGTGGCGGGTGAAATTGAAAAAGCCACCCATCAGGGTGTATACCTGACGGATGGCAGCTACTACCCGTATGCGGATATTCGGGAAATCAACGGATTGTACTGAGGGAACGCGACGCCGTTTTTACAGCGGCAGGGCGGGAAAAAAGTGGCGCAGACCGTCCGGCAGTTCCTTTTGCCACAGTCCCCAAACGTGGTTACCCGGTTTTTCGCGATACGACACGGCAGCATGCTTTTCCATGAGCGACTGCCGGGCGGCGCGGTTCCACTCCACAAAATCAAATGTGCCGATATGTGTCTCCACAGCAGTTTCCTCCAGCCCGACCACCATCCAGATGTCCAGCCAGGAGAGAGTGGATTCCTGAGCGATCCGATCCAGAGTCGGCTGGAAAAAAGCGCCGGAGAGAGACAGCACGCGTGTAAACAGATCAGGACGGTCCAGCGCGATGTGCAGGGAGACTGTTCCACCCAGCGAGTCGCCCGCCAGGACGCGGGATTTTGGATCGCGACGCACCGGATAACGCTCCTCGATGTAGGGGAGCAGTTCGTCTGTAAAGAAGCGTTTGTATCCGTCATGGCGCGAACCGACGGGGGAGTATTCACTCGTCCGTTTGCTTCGTTCCACGGATACGCCGACGATGAGAAACGGCTCCACCCCATCTTCCAGGATCAGTTGATTGGCGATGGTGGCAATCCGGCCCATGGTAAAAAAATCGTTGCCGTCCTGGCAGTAGACGACTGGATATGAGAGCAGTTCGTTGTATCCGGGCGGAAGGTATACCTTGACGGAACGGGGAGTGTCCACGTGAAGGCTGGGCACTTCTTCTTTGACAATTGTACGTTTTACATAGTCGGACATGGCGATCCGCCTCCTAAGTGCAGGAATTTCCGAACTTAGCCTTGAAAAAAACTGATACAGATTTTATAGTAAATGATAACAGCAAGGAAATAAACCCTGTAATATCAATAGTATAACACGTTAAACAGATGATTGTACTGAGATATAACAGGGTGTGCGATCGTGTTTGTAAGCACTTTCAGCACAGGTGAAATTTCCCCAATGTTTTTTAGGCAGTTTTCCCTTTCTGCACGAGCGCGGCTTGGTTGCGCCGGTGTCGGTGAGGGGCTGTCTCGTTTCCACGATACCAGTGACGAGGTGAAAGTGATGAGTGTGAAAACTGCTGTTGAAAAAACAGGCAACAACACCCCGCTGCAAATCCTTGCTCCAGACGGTACGGTTGTTCGTCCTGACCTGATGCCCAAGCTCTCCGATGATGAACTGCGTGAACTGATGCGCAGAATGGTCTTTACCCGTGTGTGGGACCAGCGTGCCATCAGCCTGAACCGTCAAGGCCGTCTCGGCTTCTACGCCCCTGTGGCCGGTCAGGAAGCGTGCATGATCGGATCGGAAGCGGCCCTGTCCAAAGAAGACTTCATCCTGCCGAGCTACCGCGACATCCCGCAAATGGTGTGGCACGGCTTCCCGCTGTACAAGGCGTTCCTGTACTCCCGCGGGCATATTGAAGGCGGCCGCATCCCCGAAGACGTCAATGTGCTGATGCCGCAAATCATCATCGCAGCTCAATGTACCCAAGCTGCCGGCGTTGCCATGGGGTACAAGCTGCGCGGCGAAAAGCGCGTGGCCATCACCTACTTTGGCGACGGTGCTACCTCTCAGGGCGACTTCTACGAAGGCATGAACTTTGCCGGCGTCTACAAACTGCCGGTGATCTTCTTCTCGCAAAACAACGGCTACGCCATCTCCGTTCCGTTTGAGAAACAAACCGCTGCTGAGAATATCGCGGTCAAAGCGGTTGCAGCCGGTATCGCCAGCGCGCGTGTAGACGGCATGGACGTCTTGGCCGTTTACCACGCTGTCCAAGAAGCGAAACAGCGCGGCATCAACGGTGAGGGCGCTACTCTGATCGAGGCGCTTACCTACCGCTATGGTCCGCACACCATGGCCGGCGATGACCCGACCCGTTACCGCACCGGGGAAGAGCAAGGCGAGTGGGAGCAAAAAGACCCGCTGATCCGCTTCCGCAAGTTCCTGGAAAGCAAAGGTCTGTGGAGCGAAAAAGACGAAGAAGCCGTCATTGAAGAAGCGAAACAGGCGGTTGCCGACGCCATCAAGAAAGCGGACGAAACGCCGAAGATGAAAGTGAGCGAACTGATCGACGTCATGTTTGAAACACTGCCGCCGGCGCTGGAAGAGCAGAAGGCAGAATATCTGGCGAAGGAGTCGAAGTAAGCCATGGCACAAATGACTATGATTCAAGCCATCACGGATGCATTGCGCTGTGAACTGAAGCGCGACGAAACCGTTCTCGTCTTCGGGGAAGACGTAGGGAAAAACGGTGGGGTCTTCCGCGCGACAGAAGGTCTGCAAGCTGAGTTCGGTGAACATCGCGTGTTTGACACGCCGCTGGCAGAGTCCGGTATCGGCGGTCTGGCCGTGGGTCTGTCCGTCAACGGCTTCCGTCCGGTTGCGGAAATCCAGTTCTTTGGTTTTGTGTTTGAAACCTTTGACGCGATCGCGTCCCAGGCTTCCCGGATGCGCTACCGTTCCGGCGGGCGCTTCCACAGCCCGATCACGTTCCGCTCCCCGTTTGGCGGCGGCGTGAAAACTCCGGAGCTGCACGCTGACTCGCTGGAAGGCCTGATTCTGCAGACGCCTGGCGTGAAAGTGGTCATCCCGTCCAACCCGTACGATGCAAAAGGGCTGTTGATCTCCGCGATCCGCGACAACGATCCGGTCGTGTTCCTGGAGCACATGAAACTGTACCGCTCCTTCCGTCAGGAGGTGCCGGAGGGCGAGTACACCATCCCGCTGGGCAAGGCCAATGTGGTGAAGGAAGGCAGCGACGTTACCATCATCACCTATGGCGCCATGGTTCATACCAGCCTGAAAGCGGCGGAAGAGATCGAGAAGGCGCGCGGCGCGAAAGTGGAAGTGATCGACCTGCGCACCATCAATCCGATCGACATCGACACGATCGTGGAATCGGTGAAAAAGACCAACCGTGCCATCGTCGTGCAGGAAGCGCAAAAAACTTCCGGCGTAGCTGCCGAAATCATCGCTCAAATCAACGAACGCGCCATCCTGCACCTGGAAGCGCCGGTGCTTCGCGTGGCCGCGCCGGATACGGTATACCCGTTCGCGCAGGCAGAAGACATCTGGCTGCCTGATGTAAAACGCGTCGTGGACGGCCTGACGCAAGTTCTCGACTTTTAACGATTGAACTGCACATGCGGCGGAAAGATCAGCTTTCCGCCTTCTTTAGGCACACCTGTGAGCGATTACGTCGGAGCGTTTATTTTAAGGAGGAGATAACGTGAGTCGTTTTACATTCAGACTCCCGGAGCTTGGCGAGGGCATCCATGAAGGCGAAATCGTCAAATGGCACGTGAAGCCGGGGGATACCGTTGAAGAAGACCAAGTAATCATGGAAGTGCAAAATGACAAGGCGGTCGTGGAAGTACCGTCTCCGGTCAAAGGGAAAGTGCTGGAACTGAAAGTGACCGAGGGCACCGTTTCCGTCGTCGGCGATCCGCTGATCGAATTTGAAGTCGAAGGCGAACTGCCCAACCTGCCGGATCACGGTCATGGAGAAGCTCCGGCTGCGGCCGAGCCCGCAAAAGAAGACAAGATGGAACCGGGCTGCGACATTGGCTCCCAAGTAAGCGCCAACGCCAACCAGCCGATCGACACGCCGATGGCGCAGGCGACTGCAGCAGCAGCACCTGTAGACCGCAAACACGTGCTGGCAACGCCGTCCGTGCGCAAATACGCGCGGGAAAAAGGCGTTCAGCTCGCACTGGTGCCAGGCACCGGCAAATTGGGCCGCATCACGCGCGAAGACGTAGACCGCTTCCTCGCAGGCGGCGCGGCACCCGCACAAGCTCAAGCTGCCCAAGCGCAGGCTGAAGCGGCTGCACCTGCAGATCAAGCGCCGACCGGCGTACAGCAAGCGGCTGCTGCACCGACCGTACACTACACTGCACAAGCAGGCGAAGTGGAGGAGCGCGTTCCGCTCAAAGGCATTCGCAAAGCCATCGCCAAAGCAATGGTCAAATCGGCGTACACCGCTCCGCACGTTACCATTTTCGACGAAGTGGATGTCACCGAGCTGGTGGCCATGCGCAAGGAAGCCAAACCGCTGGCAGAGGAGCGCGGTGTAAAACTGACCTATCTGCCGTTCATCGTCAAGGCGGTCGTGGCCGGACTGAAAAAGTTCCCGGAACTGAACGCTTCCATCGACGAAGAAAAACAAGAGATCGTCTACAAAAAGTACTATAACATCGGCATTGCCACTTCCACCGACGACGGTCTGTTGGTGCCGGTTGTCAAAGCGGCAGACCGCAAATCCATCTTTGAAATCGCCGGCGAAATCAGTGAACTGGCGAAGAAATCGCGCGAACGCAAGGCGACGGCAGACGAGCTGAAAGGCTCCACCTTCAGCATCACCAATATCGGTTCCGCTGGCGGCATGTTCTTCACGCCGATCATCAACTACCCGGAAGTTGCCATTCTCGGTGTAGGCCGCATCAGCGAAAAACCGGTAGTGAAAAACGGCGAAATCGTGGTCGGACAAGTGCTGTCCCTGTCGCTCAGCTTTGACCACCGCCTGATTGACGGCGAACCGGCGCAGCGTTTCGTCAACTACGTGAAGCAGCTCCTGGAGAATCCGACGCTGCTCGTCATGGAGGGATAACAACAATGGTAGTAGGGGAATTTACCACAGAAGTTGACGTTCTCGTCATCGGCGCCGGTCCGGGCGGTTATGTGGCGGCCATTCGCGCCGCCCAACTGGGCAAATCCGTCGCCGTGGTGGAGAAAGCAGACCTGGGCGGTGTGTGCCTCAATGTCGGCTGCATTCCGTCCAAAGCAATGATTCACGCCGCTCACACGTATGAGCATGCTCAGCACACGGCGAACATGGGCATTACCATGGAAAACGTAAAAGTGGACTTCGCCAAAGTCCAGGAATGGAAAAACGGCATCGTCAAGCAGTTGACCGGCGGCGTTGCTTCGCTGTTCAAGGGCAACAAGATTCAGGTAATCCCCGGCGAAGCGCTGTTTGTCAACGAAAACGAAGTACGGGTCTTCCACGGTTACGACGTGAACCGCTACCGTTTTAACCACTGCATCATCGCGACGGGGTCCCGTCCGATCGAACTGCCGGCGTTCCCGTTTGGCAAGCGCGTGCTCTCCTCGACGGAAGCCCTGTCTCTGACGGAAATTCCGAAGAGCCTGGTCGTAATCGGCGGCGGCTACATCGGAATTGAGCTGGGTACCGTCTTTGCCAAGTTTGGCACCAAGGTAACCATTTTGGAAGGCTCTGACCAAATCCTGCCGGGATTCGAGCCGGAGATGACCCGCCTGGTAGAACGCAAGCTGAAAAAGCTGGGCGTGGACATCAATGTCAAAGCGCTCGCCCAAGGCATGGAGGAAAAGGAAGACGGCGTGGTCGTCACTGCGGAAGTAAAAGGAGAGCAGAAGCAGTTTGATGCAGAATACGTGCTGGTAACCGTCGGCCGCCGTCCCAACACGGACGAACTGGGCGTACGCGACATCGGCATGAACCTGACCGATCGCGGCTACATTGTGGTGGACAAACAGGGCCGCACCAACATCCCCAACGTCTACGCGATCGGGGACATCGTTGCCGGTCCGGCTCTGGCCCACAAGGCGTCCTACGAGGGCAAAGTAGCGGCGGAAGCAATCGCCGGTCTTCCGTCCGAAGTGGACTACAAGGCCATCCCCGCTGTCGTTTTCTCCGATCCGGAGATCGCCAGCGTCGGGATCAGCGAAAGAGAAGCCAAAGAACAGGGCATCGACTACGTGGCGGGCCGCTTCCCGTTTGCCGCGAACGGCCGCGCGCTGTCTGTCAATGCCGGTGAAGGCTTCGTGAAACTGATCGCCGAAAAAGGCACCAACCTGGTGCTGGGCGCCCAGATTGTCGGACCGGAGGCGTCCAACATTATCGCCGAAATTGGTCTGGCCATCGAGATGGGAGCGACGCTGGAAGACATCGAGCTCACCATTCACGCTCACCCGACCCTGGGCGAAGTGACGATGGAAGCTGCGGAACTGGCTCTCGGCCATCCGATTCACGTGCTGAACAAGTAAACGCACAACATGCCCTGCATCAGCAACAGATGCGGGGCTTCCTTTTTTTGATGCGTTCTCGCTGGCATTCTCCTCTTTCCATGCATTATCAATTAATGTAAAATAGTGGTTGACTGAGTCGGTGGGGGTCTGGCAGCATGAAAATTACGCAGAAGAAGATTGATGATCTGCGGCAGCAACTGGAACGCGCAGCCAAAGATGCCGGTTACAATTTTAACGACCCTAAAATTGTGAGGATGAGTCAACAACTGGATCGGTTAATCGTTGCGCACATGCTGCAATACGCAAAACGCCCTTAACAGGGCGTTTTTCATTGTTCAAAACGATAAAGCAGGTGAGCAGTTTCCCCTTTTTTAATGAGAGAAGCAGCGGCAGTGTAAAAATGGCTGGGGGAGAGGACCAACTGCTGGACGGGTTGAGCGCCGGGATCTCCGTTTTCCCATACGAGCTGTTCCTGCTCGTCGTCATAGCGGAAGCGGGGATCGATTATCCGCAAATAGGACGTGATCTCATCCAGTGACCGCAGCGACAGATGGATGCGTTCCGCTTCCCGTACAAACCGGGGCGCCAACGCCTCCCACTGCGAGGCGAAAAAAAGCTGCCAGTAGGTGGAGAGAAACAGATTGAAGCGCCCTTTAACAAACGCAGGGTCTTCCCGAAGGTCAGCTGCCAGCGGAACATCCTCACAGCGAGTCTCCCATGCGTCCAGCATCGGCCGCAGGTTGTCCACAAACGCTTCTTCGGACAGCGTGAAGAAGTAATTGTATTGATCGTCAACGGCCATCACGCCTCGCGTTTGCACAGGATCAAACGAGTCGGGAATGGCGCGGGTAAACATCGGACGGAAGTATTCCCAGTCTGATGAGATGCGGGCGGCACGAAAGCCGGCCAGTACGTCCGCGGCCCAGTCGGCCAGACGCGGGTCGGGCGTTTCCTGAGCCAGTGCGTGGAGGCTTGCCGCCAACTCGTACAAGGGAGAAACACTGTAGCTGATTTTGTGCGGAAGTGGGCTGCCGCCCGAAAGCGGAATGAGAATCATGATTGGTTGACCTCCATCCAAGGATACTGTATTCATGATAGTTCATCCTTGTGGGACAATTCAATCATTTGATTGTAAAAAACAGGAAGGCTCAGCGGATCAGCCTTCCCTCGTCTTTACCTGGCGCGAGTGATTCGCCTGCTTTACCTTTTTGGAGCCGGGCATCGGCTCGCCGGTCTGTTCCATGGGTTGGTAGGTGTTGTTGTACATTTGATGGGGATTTTCTTCGCGTACGCGATCCTTGTCCATCATCATATCAACTCCTTTTTGTATAGCATGCCGGACAAGCAGGATGACGAACCATAGGAATTGCTGGTATTCTATAAGGAAGCATGTTGCAGACTGCAGAGTAGATGACATAACATTTATTATGTAATCTTTTTGGGCTGAACCAAGACTGCCCGTCGGCCGGACGCACCTGTAAAGAGCCGGAAAGGAGAGACGCCCATGCCGTATCTGATTGCCCCGGTCTTTAACTCAACGACGCTCAGACCGGTTCGGATTGAATTGCCTCAGTCGTTTCTGCTGCTGTCGGGAGAGGAAAAACTGTACAAGCTGGCCTCCCGTTTTCTTAAAAATCAAATGGACGAGAGCCGTCTGCTGTTTGACCGCAAAGTAAGGGCGGACAGCCTGTTTTTGTTTGCCGAATACCCTGATTTGAAGGTAAGGCAGGACCAAGCCTGGATCGAAGAAATTGAACAAAAGCTGAACCTGGCGGCATTGGACGGCATCTGCTCCATCCCGTACATCATCACGGCCCAGCCGCCGGTGTTTGGGATCACCTATTTGAAGCGGTCCAATGACGGGAAGAAATTTATCTTCGACGAGCGGACCGAAGAAATTTTTCAGTCCCTCATCTGGGACAAGCCGTCTTTGCCTCAACTGGCCGTTCGCCGCTACGCCCTCTCCCTGGAGAAGAAAAATCTGGAGGATCAACTGCTGGACTTGTGGATTGCGCTGGAATCGCTGTTTGTGCCCGACGGCAAAAAAGGAGAGATCACCTACAAGCTGCGGCTGCGCATGGCCTATTACTTCGGGGATACGTTTGCCGAACGGGAACAGGTGGCCCAGTTTGTCAAGCGCTCCTACAACCACCGCTCGGAGATCGTCCACAGCGGGAAGCTGCTGGGCAAAGCGTTGGAGCACGATGTGCACCGCCTGCGTCAAATGGCTCGCGCGGTTATATTAAACACGGCGATGGAGGGCATTACGCTGCAGGAATTGCGCATACGGCTGGACGAGCTGATCATCGCCGGAGAGAGTTACGCCAGCCGGTACAAGCCCACCTTCTTTGAACGAGTAAACCTGGAGTCGCTAAACAAGCGGAAATCATGAGTGTTTTCCTGGAAATAAATCTAGACGCCAGGCGAATCGAGTGGATGCAAAACAGGCAGCCCGACGCTTCTGTAAGCGGGCTGCCTGTTTTTGATGCGTGAGACTGACCATGCGGCGTGGTGGAATGCGGCGGATGGGGCGTGGGTCAAACCGGACAACGGTTGGTCTTAGTAGACGGCCCATGCATTGGGCAAAAAGCGGCCGCGTTCGTACGGGCAGGATGTCCTGGTGATGGCTTCCCCGTTGTACAGCATCATCGAGCTGGACCCGCCGTCCATGGCCATCGCATTGACGACGCCCCGTGCTGCCAGGATTTCCGCGACGTCGTTCATGCTGGCCCCGATGGAGTGGCCGGGCTGCCGTCCGTCGATGACCAGGAACACGATGGTGCCGTCCGCTTTTTGGCCGACAGCGGTGCGCGGCTGTATCCCCCAGCTTTTGGCGGGCTTGTCCGCAAACAGGTTTTTGCCGTTGACGATGAGCTGCGGCCGGAAACTCATCGCGTCCCGAACGCCCATGTTTACCAACTCCTGGGCGGAGTAATTGCCGGTCACCAGCCTGCCGTCGTAAGTGATGCCCAAGGCTGTTTCCCCGCTCTTGGGGTTGTACCCCTGCAGGATTTTGCCGTCCTTGATCACCACGCCGTACGCTTTGGTTCCCTTGCCGTAGCCGTCCGGGTCGTAAAACCCGCTGGCGTTGACGATCCCGATGGCGTTGTACTTCTTGGCGAACTCGTCGAGAAGATCGCCCCGGTCTTTGCGCGTGGTGACGACCAGATGGACGCGGTTGGGATCGCTGATGTACATCAGCTTGCCTTTGAAATAATAACTGCCGCGCGCTTCGTCGATCTCCTCGATCTCGATCAGCTCCCTTGGCTTTTCCGGCGCGGGGATGTCGACCGGCCGGACGCCCGGCTGCTTCGTGTCCGCCACCGAATTAATGACGACAGGATTGCGAATCTGTCTTTTTAGTTCTTCCAGTTTGTCGTCGGGCAAAAACGTGTACGGTGCCCAGTAGTCGTGCTGCGTTGTCAGCAGCGTGCCGGCTGCCCATTCCCGCAGCTCATCGCCCGTATCCGTGCAAAACAGAAAGAGCGCGCCTCCCAGGGCAAGGGTGGAAAACGTGAACGTGCAGACAGCCGTCAACCGCCAGAACCAGTTCCACCGCCGGCTGCGCCGCTGCCTTCGCTTCCGCGTCAAGGTTCGTGACAAGGTGGTCATGCGTAATCTTCCCTACATTCATATTTATTTTTGTCGTATAAGTTTGACGATCGGACGGGAAAAAAGTTTCAGGGGACAGCGGGAGCGTTGGCGGACAGACTAACTGCAGGAGGTGAGGCGCATGCGCGGTTATGACAAGGAATTTCAACAACAGGTGGAAGAGTACATGAAAAATCCGCCCGGGACGCACAACCAGCACAGCGAGAAAGATCGGCACGACAAAATGGAAAAACGGGAAACCCGTCTCGATTCCAACAACCGTTGAGGGCATCAGGCGGATTTCAGCCGGATGGATCAGGTGGACGTACGGGTTGGATCAAGCGTTGAGGCATCCTGATTGGCGGTTTCGCTTGGCAGTCATTTGTGGTAAGCTTACCCATGATCATGTCTTGCCAGGAGGATTGTTGTGAGTACCACGTTTGCTGATTTCAAGCTGAGCGCACCGCTGTTGGAAGCGCTTGAGGAACGAAACATGAAGCGGCCCACACCCGTGCAGCAGGATGCCATTCCCGTCATTCAGAGCGGCCGAAACGCTCTGGTGGAATCGCCGACGGGAACGGGGAAAACGCTGGCCTATCTGCTGCCGCTGATCGACAAAGTGGAAGCGGACACCAAGGAGCTGCAGGTGCTGGTGCTGGCACCGACGCATGAATTGGTAATGCAGATTGCCAGAGAGGCGGAGCCGCTGCTCGCAAAAAAAGGGGCAACCGTGGTGCCGATCATCGGCGGCGTCGATGTGAAGCGGCAGGTGGAGCGCCTGAAAAAACGGCCGGCGCTGATTGCCGCCACACCGGGACGTCTGCTGGAGCTGATTGAGCAGCGGAAAGTAAAGGTGCACACCGTCAAAGCAGTGGTGGTGGATGAAGCTGACCGTCTTCTGGACGAAGGGTTTTCGCGGCCGGTCCAGGACGTGTTGAAACGGACGATGCGGGACACGCAGCGGCTGTTTTTCTCCGCTACCTTATCAGAACAGGTGGTGCAGCTTGCCTCGGCGCTTGCCGCCGAACCGGTGGTGATCCGATCGGCGGCGCCGGAGAACACGGCGGGTGTGGCGCACATGTACCTGGTCAGCGATCCCCGCAAAAAGGCGGACACGCTGCGTCGGCTGCTGCGTCTCGTCAACGCACGCGCGTCGATCGTGTTTGTCAATCAGATCGACAAGGTGGAGGAGATCACCGCCAAGCTCACATATCACCACCTGCCGTGCCGGTTGCTGCACCGTGACGCCAGCAAGGAGGAGCGGGCCCATACTTTGCAGCAGTTTCGCAACGGTGCGTTTCCCGTCCTGATTACCACGGACGTGGCGGCCCGCGGTCTTGACATTCCGGGCGTGGAATGCATCGTCCATTACGATCCCGCTCCCGATGCGGATACCTACATCCACCGCAGCGGCCGTACCGGCCGGATGGGACGGGCGGGTCTGGTCTTTTCCATTGTCACGCCGCAGGAGTTGTTTATCGTCCGCAAGTTTGCCAAGCAGACCGGTTTGTCCATCGTGGAAAAAGCGATGTCGTACGGTGCGCTGGTCGATCCCTCTGAGCTGCGCAAAAAGAACAGCGGCCGCGTACATAAGAAAGGACGCTTTCGTACAAAGTAGGAAAAGGAATACCTATTGATGCCCACAGGAGGTCTCCATGCGCAAAGATCGATTGGATGAAGAAGCTCTGCTGGTAAACGGCCCTGTTGGCGGCGAGCGCCTCTCCAAAAGCGAGCGGCAAACGCTGCGCCGGGAAGCGGGGGAACTGAAACGGCAGATGGAAGCGGCCAAGAAGCAGCCGATTCACGAGTAAGCAAAAAAGAGCAGACGCAATCGGTATTGTTCATCGATTGGACTGCTCTTTTTTCACGTTCAAATACCCATCCAGATCAGCGAGCCACTCCTCGACACTGTCGTATGCCGGGTCGATTTGCAGCAGGCGGCGGATCATCTCCCGGATCTGCGGGGTGAGCGTCAACTCTTCTTCCCAACTGCGCTCCGGCTGGTTCTCATCTGCGCGATACCCGGAGTAGAGCAAAAACAGGAAAAAGTGGCCGAGGGCATACAGGTCGCTTGTCGGCTCCACTTGCCGCTTCAACTGTTTTTCCTCCGGATAGTCACTCAGGTCCTGGGCGATGTAGGTGGGCGGGTCTCCCCGGAATCGGGCCAGTCCAAAGTCGATCAGATGGAGCCTGCCTTCCTGCCAGATCACGTTGGGGATGCGGATGTCGCGATGAATGACGTTTTTTTCGTGCAGATAGGCGACCAGCTCACCCACCTGCCGCATCAAGCGGGCCGCTTCCCACTCACTGAGCGCGGTCCCCTCTTCGAACAGCAGCTCTTCCAGCGTCGGCCCGGCGATGTATGACATCACCAGAAACGAATCGTTCCCGTGCCGAAACGACTCCAGCCAGCGCGGGATCTGCGGGTGGGAGAGGGCGGCCAGCACTCGCTGTTCGTAGTGCTGCATCGCTTCTCCCTTGGGGGAGCGGCGCAGGCTGGGCTTCACCTGTTTGATCACGACAACCCGTCCGGACGGGAGATGGACGGCCCGGTAGGCGATTCCGTAGCTGCCCATGCCCAGCACCTCTTCGATCCGGTAGCTGCCGACCAGCGTGCCGGGCTTGTACGGTCTGTCGCGCACGTTGAGGTTCCACCAGGCGCAAAGCTGTTTCCACATGAAGTGTCCCTCCTGTCTCCATGATACCATTTTCGGAAAAACGCCTGACCGTTTTTTCCGGCTTTGCTATAATCATGTCGTTCAGATATGGGACAGGAGCGAAGAACGGATGAATTTTGTCATCGATTGGCTGACGTTTTTTTTGATCGAACAACCGGAAGGAGAGGGAGGCGCCAAGCACGTTCGGATGAGCCGGTTCTTGTCCGGGGATGAATACCAGAAAAGCGAGCTGCGCCCGTTCTTGGACGGGGAATTTGCCCGGATTGCCAAGCGCAAGGTGGAGCCGAACCCGAAGAGCGAAGCCAGCCCAACCAAGCTGGGCCGCTTTGTGCTGGAGGAGGGACATCCGCTGGAGTCCAACCCCAATTACGCCCTGCTGCAGCGGCTCTTGGCCGCAGAGACGCCGGGGGAGAGCAGGGAACCTTGTCAGGAGCTGGTTCAGTCCTATCTGCGCACATCCCAGGTGAGGGGCGGGGTGCTCCTGGTCGTCCGCACACGGCTGGAAACGCTGGACGACCGGTACGTATTCATACTCAAATGCGACTTTGAACAGAAAACGGCCATCATCACTGATGAACACAGCCTGATCGCCAACGTCAACATGGCGATCAGCGCGAAAAACATGAAGTCGATGATGTACCCGCACATGGTCGAGCAGGGGATGAACGATCCGTATCACGTGAAGATCCATCAATTTTCCCATGCCCGGTACTTTGAAGAATTTATGCGTTTCATTGAATATCCGCAAACGCTGACCCAGCTCGTCTCGGAAGAAGTGCTGTCACTGGCCCGTCAGCACATCGAATACGTCTATCCGGAAGAAACGGAGGAGCGGCTGCGGGCAGAAGAGGAGATCGAGCTGATCGCCGCCAGCCCCAAGCGGGAACTGGCCGAAAAATGGGAACACGACACGGTGATGGAAGCCGCGCAGATCATCACCGAGCGGCAGCCGGAAGCAGAGCTGAAATTCAAGCTGGACCACATGCAGGTGCGGGCACTGTTGGCCGACTACGGGATCAATCTGCACATCGCCAAGACAAACGGCCGGTACGTGGTGCTGCTGGAAGGAGATGCGCTGCAGTTTGAACGGGGCGTATCACCTGTGGAATTTGCCAAGCCCAAAAGCCTGCATGAGGTCATAAGCGAGATTGAGGAACGCAGCCGTTCCTGCTCGGCAGCGCCGCCCGCCGCCGATCCGGACGACCGGCCGCCGTGGGAGTGAGATATGACAAACGAGGGGGAATCATCATGACAAACAATGTGCGCCAGTCACTGAAGCGGCGGGTCGTCGAACTGATCGGCAGGGAACTGCCGGACGAGCTGTTTTGCGAAGCGGAGGAGGACAGCCTCAGCATCATGCGGCGAGCGGACGGCTCGCCAATCGTGTCCGCGATCCCGTTGGAGCCGCTTTATCGCCGCGTAGAGGACAAGCCGGATGAGCGGCGGACGGCTCTATACGCATTTGTCTCCCGCGTGCTCGCCGCCGTTCGCGGGCAGACGGCTGATCGCACCTTGGCCGGACGGGAAAGTCGGATCTATCCAGTCCTGCGGCATGCCTCGCTGCTCCGGGAGAATTCCGGGCCCTGGGTGTCTCGTCCGCACACGGAGGAGACGGCCATCCTGTACGCCTTGGACCACGGTGAGGGGTATACCCTGATTGAACGGGAGGCGTTGGCGGAAGCGGGCTGGTCGGAGGAGGAGCTGCACCGACATGCGATGGCCAATCTGCAGGGTATGCCCGTTCCCATCAAGACACAGCTGGTGGGACCCAACCGCATTTTTTTTATCAGTCCGCGCGACGGGTATGCAGCCAGCCGCGTGCTGCTCACATCCATGCTGGAGGAGATGGAACGCAGCAAGACAGGGGATGCCCTCGGCGTGGCTGTTCCCCATCAGGACGTGTTGATCGTGGCCGATCTGCACGGTGAGACCGGGGCCACGCTGCTGGCCCGGCTCGCGCAAGATTTCGCGGCCAAAGGGCCCGTGCCAATCTGTCCGCTTCCCTTTTTCTGGGAAAAGGGTGAATTGGTGCCGTTCCTGGTGGTGCAGCATGGCACTCACCCCCGCGTCAGGCGGCAGACGAACCGTCGAGATTAGGCGGCGGATGCACCGGCAGCCTGCATCAGTTCGATAAACCGGCCCGATTCGTGGATGAGCCAGTAGGGATGGCGTGGACCGCGTATGTACAGTTCAGCCGCAGTCTGCAGCATGCGCTCCACCCTGCGCACGTCGCCCACCCGTCTGGCGCATTCTCCCATGATCATCCAGGGGTACAGGTCGCCGGTCTGAAAGATGTCGTAGTGGGGAAAGGCGGCCGTAATGCGCTCGTACAGGCCGCTGGCTGCATCGGGGGGGGCCAGTCCGTACACGATCGGAAACGCCTGGGAGGTGACGTCCGGGTACCACTTGCGCCAGCCGGGATACTTGCGATCGTACATCGCGTAGGCTGCCCGCGCCGGGCTGTACATCGCCGCAATTCCCCTGCGGCAGGCTTCCGCCCGATACTGCGCTTCCTGCGCCAGCGCGTCGTCACCGATAGCTGCAAACAGGGTGGCCGCATCTTCCAGTCCGACGGCCACTTCGCAATTGTCCATCAAATATTTGACCCGATACGAATGCTTTGCCCAGGTCAACCCGTCTTTTTGCTGCAGCCGCCCCACTGCCTGAAGCATTTTGGCCAACTCATCCCGGCGCTGCCGCAGCCAGTCTGTGTCGCCGGTGAGCCGCAGCCATTCCACAAGCAGACTGAAAAGCGTGGCGTGATAGCTGTCCTCGCTGTCGGCATTGCCGGTGTCCACTTCCCGTTCGCCGTCCAGCCGGTAGTCGTTGATGTAACCGCGTTCGTTGACGTGGTCCAGATACCAATCCACGTACTTTCGCACTGCCTCCCCTTCGCCGAGCCGGACCAGGGAGATCAGCGCCAGGTTGGTGAAGTACGGATTGATCTGGACGCGCCTGGGGGCCAGCCGAAATGCGCCGCTCGACAGTTGGCAGCCCAGCAGATACGCCTTCTGGTTTTCGATCAATGATTTCACGCTTCCGACACCTCCACATCGTGTCATTTCATGGCCGTAATCCTCTCCAACCCTTTCTCGGCGAGCTGCAGCGAGCGCAGATACGCCTCGCTCTCCATCGTCGGCAGATCATCCTCGTCTTCCAGCGCCTCCAGCCATTTCTCGTCACGATACCAGTCCACGCCGTCAGCCGGGGCGTGTTCCACATCCGGCCAGACAGCGCTCAGCACTGGGCTGTACAGCTTGGGACAGCCCGGCCGCAGCGCAGTGCCGTCGATGCGCGGCACGTAGACGGGGGCCGCTATTTCGTCGTGAGGTTTGGGAGAAAACAGGTGGGGCCAGTAATCGGCACGCGATCCCGTATGCGGAATGCGCTCCGCCCACCTGACAATCGCCTCGTGCCGTTGGTCATCGGCGTAGAGGAGCCGGTACAGCGTCTTGCCTGTGGATATGCGCTGCCGGACAGCGGGAAAACGGTTTGTCGCGATGCCGACGATGCTCAGCCGCCGGTCGGCGGGATGGGCCTTGTAGGGAAACAACACCTGGTTGAGCGAAAGCACGGACTGCACCTGATCCGTGAGGTTGGCCAAGACCTGCTCTCGGATGAACGGTTTGCGCACCACGCGCTGCTCAATGTACTGCTGTTCGTTGACGATCAGGGCGCGGGTGAGCCGCACGCTGTCCTTCTTTTCCAGAAACTCGCGCCACATTAGCTGCATGAAGCGGGAGACACCGAGGTGGGGCAGGAGGTGAGTCAGGTCGGTTCCTGTCCGCTTCATCTCCGCATAGAGCAGCAGTTGGGCGTAGGCGTCGTGAAAAATCAGCCAGTTGTTTCGCTCCAAAAACCAGAAAAACGACCGGATGTCCTGCTCGTCGATCAGGCGGGGGAGCCATTCGCCGCACAGATCGGTCATGCTCCAGCCGCTGTTGCGGGAGACCAGGTGGGCAAGCAGGGCCCAGTGCACTTCCGGGTGCTCGCGATAGAATGCGAGGTAGGCGGCCGTGCGGCTCACATTGTTGCGGTTGGCTGCCGCTGTCCGCCGACGAATCTCAGCGACCAGCGACATGTCGTGCGTGATGAAGGAAGACATGATGTTGCGCTCCTTGTGCAGTGGTTTTTCAGCAGGTGATACGCCAAGCGGCCCATAGGAGAACAGGGCTTTGGACGTGTCGGTGAAAAGTCATCCAACGGCTTGGGGCGTGAAAAAAGCAGGTCTCTGGCGACCCGCTCCTTCCGTCATCCAATCATTTCTAGAACGAGAAGCCTCATCTGCAGCCTCTCCCAGGCTTCTTCCCACGAGTTTCCGCAAATGACGACCAGTTCCGATTGGTATTCCGCTTCTGCGATGAAGATGCCGTCTCGTTCGTATATGCGCATGTGCAATCGTCCTTTCCTTGCTGCCTTTCAACTATTCTATGCTATGATGGGAAGGAAGATGCATCCAAAACGGACAAGACGGAAGAAATGGAGGACCATGCATGCGTGTAACTTTGACGGATGCAGCCCGTTCTGTTCTCACTGCGCTGGCCAACGAACGAAAGCAGGCGCTGCGAATCAACGGAGAACTGACAGGGGGCTGCGGCATGACGGTGGAATACAGCCTGTGTTGGGACGAACCGCTGAGCGGCGATCGGGTGCTGGAGGTAGAGGGGATGACCCTGTTGGTGGACAAGGAGACCGAGACCTATGTCGGAGCGGAGGAGTTGGTCATCGATTACCGTGAGCAACAGGGCTTTCGGCTGGTGACGCCGCAGGAGATTCTCGCCTACGGCCTGAAGGTCAAGGAGCGGTGGGGCTGACACCGCCGCTCACTTTGGGAGAAATTGCAGGAGAAAGGCGAGCATGCCGGCCGCGATGAGCGGTCCGACCGGGACGCCGCGGAAAAAGGTGACACCAATGATCGTGCCGAGCAAAATGCCGGTGACGACCAGCGGATTTTGCGTCATCAAGCTGGCCCCCTTCCCGCCCAGATAGGCGACAAAAATGCCGATCAGGACGGCGAGAACGGACTGCCAGTGAGTAAAGATGGAAAGAATCGTATCAGGGCGGATCTTGCCGCTCGCCAGAGGCGAAAGCACCCCGATCGTTAACACGACAATGCCAATCTGCAGGCCGTACTGTTCCAGAAAAGGGAACATTCGCTCCAGGTGGAGCAGGCGGATGAGCAGCAAAATCGCCACCGCAATGGAGACGGCCGGATTGTTGCCGACAATGCCCAGCGCCAGAAGCGCGAGCAGAACAAGATTGATGACATCCATAGTTGACGAAACTCGCTTTCTTTATTTTGCCCCTATTATATCCAATGCGGGGCAGTGTGTGGACAATATTTGACAGTCAAGCACCGCACCCGGGCCGTCCATGGAAGGAACGGGCGGCGCTTCTGAAACGGTGTGCAATGAAACAGCCGGCTGCAGCGAAGCGCCGGCTGTGTGGCGTCAGCGTCAATCACAGGGACAACGGCCGCAACCTTCCCCAGCTGCTGTCGCCTACACCCACGGCTCCAGCATGCCGACGGGATAGCCGACAGGCTCCGGTGAAGCGGGAAATTTGCCCCAGGCAAACACGCCGTTAAAGTATTCGATCGTAAACGGTTCGTCGTGGCCGTAGACTCGATAGCTACCGCCGACGCGAAACTCTGCGGTTCCGATGTAATACGATTTGGCCAGGAAAAATTTTTGCTGCAGGACGGCGTACTGTGACTCGTCACCGGCCTGCTTCTTTTCTTCTGCCGCGAGGCGCAGCCGTTCCATCTCTTCCTGCAGTTCGGCAAGGGTCATTTGACTGTACAAGCGCACGGTGCCCCCCTCCTTTCATCCCTATCATTGTAACAGGAAACAGGGGTTTCGGCCATGGAGCAAAGGCGGCGGATAAAAAAATGGCACTCCCAATGCAGGAGTGCCCAAGGGTAGGGGGCGATTGAGAAAAAAACCGATGGGCGCGGCGGACGCCGTTGGCAATCAGGCCAAACGTCACCGCCAGCAACAAGGTGCGTCACAGTAATCATGACGAGTTGGGGTCACAATTGATACTTGCATGACGACAAAAGCATCGGTGCTTTTCTCAATGATTGAAAAAGTGCGTACTGGTACAGATTAGCAAATAATTGTAAACAAACGGTAAAATAAAAATAAAGTTATGTTAAATGTGATCTAATAACGTGCATGCCTGCGGTCAGCGCGCAAACACGTGGTTGGCGATTCGCACCGTCAGCGGTCTCGTCCGAATCCAATCGGACGTCGCCGTTTTCGGATTGTAGAAGTAGAGGGACCCGCGAGATGGATCCTTGCCGTTAACGGCGTCCCGGACGGCCTTGCGCGCCGTATCGTTCGTCTTATACGTTAGATGGCCGTCATTTACAGGTGAAAAGGCGTTGGGTTGATAGATGACCTCTCGCACCGTGTTGGGAAATTGGGGCGATTTTACACGATTCAATACGACCGCCGCGATGGCCACTTGGCCTTCGTAGGGTTCGCCCCGGCCTTCCGCGTAAACGAGTCGGGCCAGCAGTTCCATTTCACGTTCGGTCAGCCGAACACGCGCTCTTGTGGCCGTGCGCCGCTCGTCACGACTCGCCCGGACCGCTGGGCGCCGCTCCTGTTGTCGGGGTTCAAGAGTTTTGGGGACGTCCGTCGCCAGTGCCATAGGTCCATGTGGCCGAGGCTCGTTCTGGGCGGGCGCGGTTTTTTTCGCCTGGGGTGCCGTTGCGCTGGTCGGCGTCACCAGCAGGCACACCAAGAGCAGCAAAATGCTGCCGGAAAAGAAGAAAAAGCGCGTTCGCGCCTCTCGTTTCATCACGAAGACATCACACTCCTTTTCGCTCTTAGCTTGCGGTCGCGTAAAGCGAATCGGGTCATTTGCAAGTCTATCGGTGAAACAACTGTGGTTCAAGAGGGAATGGATTCCATGCCCCCCAAAACAGCTCAGCCGGACCGCCGCGCGCATTGGGTGAACACGAGCGGACGGAACCGGAAAAGTCGGGCTGCGTCAAAAGCAAACGGCGCCGATCTAGAGACTGGCGCCGTTTGCTCCGCTTATTTTTCCTGAATGGTAATCGTTTTGATTTTGATCGGATCGGCAGGCATGCTCGCTTCGCCCGTAAGCGGGTTGTTTTTCACCTTGACGGATTCAATTTTTTTCACGACGTCCATGCCGCTGATTACCTTGCCGAAGATGGTGTAGTACGGGGTGTGCTTCAGGTTTTTCACATCATCGCCGGAGCCGATGAAGAACTGGCTGCCGTTGGTGTTGGCACCAGCGTTGGCCATGGCGACGACGCCCGGTTCGTAGACGTGGCCGTTGTTCAGCTCGTCTTCGAAATTGTAGCCCGGACCGCCGGTTCCGTTGCCCAGCGGATCGCCTGTCTGGATCATGAAATCCTTGATCACGCGGTGGAACGTCAAACCGTCATAAAACTTGTCCTTTGCCAAAAAGACGAAATTATTTACCGTTATGGGCGCGTCTTTGGCAAACAGTTCCACCGTGATGTCGCCCATCGTCGTGGAGATAACCGCCTGGTATTTTTTGTTTTTGTCAATTTGCATGGCCGGAGGTGTGGCGTACTTTTTCTCGCCCGTCGGCCCCGGCGGCTGTGCCGGTTCCTTGGAATTTTCCTTGACAGGCGGCTTCGGTTGAGGGGGCGCCGTTTCGCTGCTTCCGCCGGAACATCCCGCAATCAATGCGGCTGCTGTCAGACATGCGAGTAGGGTGGTAAACAGTCGTTTCATCTTGTGCACCTTCCTTTCCTGCTTGTCCTGATATGGGGACGCAGAGGATTATAGCACAAACATGCAAGAGAACGCCAATAGGGTGGTCGGAATGGCCGGCGCGTGATAGAATGTTAGAAAAGTTGACGCTGGAGGGATTTCTGGTGGGCGAGCGCTTCGAGACGAAAACAGTACATATCGGCCACAAGCCGCTTCAACAGGTGGCCAGCAAGTCTACCCCCATTTATCAAACGTCCGTGTTTGCCTTTTCTGGGCTGGAGGATGTAGAGCGATACTACGCAGGAGAAGGAGAGTACCTGTACACCCGCAACGGCAACCCGAACCAAACGGAACTGGCATTGGCTGTTGCCCGGTTGGAACAGGCGGAGGCAGGCGTCAGTGCCGCGTCCGGGATGGGCGCAATCATGGCCGGCCTGCTCGCCGTACTGGGACCGGGCGACCACGTACTCGCCTCCCATGAACTGTACGGCGGAACCTATGCGCTGCTGCACAAGGAACTGTCCCGGTTCGGGATCGAACTGGAGTGCATTGACCTGAGCCGAAAGGAATCGCTGGCGGCCCATGTCCGGCCGCAGACCAAGCTCCTTTTCACCGAGACGATTACCAACCCGCTGCTGTCGGTGCCGGATCTGCCATATTGGATACGCGAAGCAAAACAGTACGGACTCGCCGTCATGGTGGACAACACGTTTGCCACTCCGTATCTGGTCCGGCCGATTCAACTGGGAGCCGATCTGGTGGTGCACAGCGCGACGAAGTACATCGGCGGCCACAGCGACGTCACGGCGGGCGTTCTGGTCGGCCGGCAGGATCTGGTGGAAAGGGCCGCGGAGATCGTGGTCAACTACGGCGCGTCCCTCAGCCCGTTTGAAGCGTGGCTGACCGCCCGCGGGCTGAAGACGTTGGCGCTGCGCATGGAGCGGCAGTGCGACAACGCGAGTGCAGTGGCGCAGTTTTTACGGAACCATCCGGCGGTCAAGCACACCTATTATCCGGACCCGGCTTCCACTTCGTTTTTTCACACCGATAAGCAAGGGGCGATGATCTCGTTCTGCCTGGCGGACGAAGAAAAGGTGTACGACTTCTTCCGCTCCCTCGACTGGATCAAGCTGGCCCCGTCTCTGGCGGGTGTGGAGACAAGCGTGTCTCATCCCGTCACCACCTCCCACCGCGCATTGTCGGAAGAGCAGCGGCGGGAAGCCGGCATCACCCAGGGGCTGATTCGCCTTTCGGTCGGCATAGAGGCGGTAGAGGACATCATCGCCGAACTGGACCGGGCACTCTAGGTCCTGAGACGGCAGCTTTGCATCACCTCAAAAAATTTTCTGCCAGCCTTGTGACTTTTTTCCGCCTCCATACGTAATACTCATTTGGATAATAAAGCATCTGTATGAGGTCCGTTCACGGGACGGCCGCATTCGCGGATGCTTTTTCCTCGTCCGCAAGCGCTGACCGGAAAGGGGTGCTTGCTTTTGCGTTTGAAACGAGAAGACCTGACCGCGTCGGAGTGTGCCCGCGTCGTTGGAACACGGCGATCGGGCTTCCGGCCGATACGGCGGGGTGGAGGAAATCACGATGGCAATGGCGATGAAGCGTTCGACGCGCCCGTCGTCAGACTCTTCGGCCGAGTATTACGAGTCCCGCGATTTTACCGAGTTGTACGACGAGTACTTTGACCGCGTCAACCGCTATTTGCGCTG
This sequence comes from Brevibacillus sp. NL20B1, assembly GCF_018195675.1. Lineage (NCBI taxonomy): Bacteria > Bacillati > Bacillota > Bacilli > Caryophanales > Paenibacillaceae > Brevibacillus > Brevibacillus sp. NL20B1. The sequence goes on along the minus strand of NZ_JAGTPT010000009.1, from coordinate 81,234 downwards.
CCGCGTGCAAAATCCGTGGGATGCCGACGACTTGACGACGACAGTGTTTTTAAAAGCGCTTGAAAAATTTGATCAATACAGCAGAACAAGTCCGTTTGCTTCCTGGATATTTCGCATCGCTCACAATACGTACGTCGATTTCATGCGAAAAAACCGGGAGTTTCCAGTCGATCAGGACGACCTGCTCGGCGGTGAACCGGACGATACATGGCAGCCGGAACGGCAGGCGCTGACCAACGAAGAGATTCGCCTGCTGCGCGACCGGTTGGACAAGTTGACGCAGGATCAGCGTGACGTCCTGACCCTGCGTTATTTTGCCGATCTGAAAATCAGCCAGGTGGCGGAAGTGCTGGGCAAAACGGAATCGAGCGTAAAGATGATCTCCTATCGCGCTTTGCATCAGCTACAGAAGATGTACGAAAGGGGAGAGGGCGAATGAGAGACGAGAAGCACATCCCCACCGACTGGTCAGAAGATCATTCCGTCGCCCAACTGCTGGCCCATCTGCAAAAGCTTCGCCGGTCCGTGCCGGTGAACTACCAGCTGAAAGCGGAGTTGAAAAAACAGCTGTTGCAGCGGATCAAGGAACTGGACAAGGAGCGGCAGCAAAGCCTGGTGGGGTCCCGGCCAAACAGGTTCCGCCTGGTCTGGAGCCTGGCAGGCGGGGTGGTCCTGCTCGTGCTGGCTGTCTGGTACGGCTTCTGGCCGCATGGTGTGCTGTCGGTTCGGCAGCCGTCGCTGCTCGCCATGGAAGCGGTGATCGATCAGGAGCGGGTCGATCTGAATGCCGACGGTACGCGGATCGCGTACGTGACGGGCGGTTCAACCATCCGCACGTATGCGCTGCATGAGCCGGATAAAAAAGTGGACCTGTCACTGCCGGTCGATCACGGCGATTTCACGTCCCTGTCCTGGAGCAATCGGGCCGACCAGTTGGCCGTGGTGGAGCAGCAGGGAGAGACGTCCCGGCTCTGGATCGTGGACGTGCCCGACGACAAGCAGTCGGGCAGCAGCCGTTTGATCAAGGAGGAAGAGGGGGCTGCGTTTCGTTCTCCCAATTGGTCGCCGGCCGACGACAGCATTGTCTATACGCGCACGAGCGACGGCGTGGAGGAGATATGGGTAAGCAGCATCGTTTCCATGCGGGATTGGAAGGTGGCAGAAGGCAGTCAACCGGAGTGGTCGCCCGACGGACGCCTGCTTGCCTTTACAAAACAGGGCAGCGTGTTCGTGATGGAAATGCGCTCCGGTCGGACTACGCTCGTCGGTCGAGGCGGCTGGCCGTCCTGGAACAGTGAGTCCAGCCTGACGTTCACCACTCCGGAAGGCACCCTCGCGGAAGCGGAAGTAAACGAACAGCCGCCTGTGCTAAAAGAGGTGCCGATCCGATCATGGAAGGGCGGACGTCTGGTGCGGGCTCACTGGGCGGCTGACCGCGAGCACTTGCTGCTGCTCCAGGCTGGCGACGAGACAGAGAACACATTGGTCGTCTCACTGGCGTCACGATAACGAGCGGAGGAGAACGAGATGAACAGGAGTTGGCTGCTCGTCTTCGCGGTCGTGTGGTTGAGTTTCGCCGCTCAGCCGGCTGCCGCCGAAGGCAGCGTTGAGATGAAAGTACACATGCCGTTCAACGGAGTGTTCAAATACGATGCCTGGGTACGACTGGAAGTGACCGTGCACTCGCAGGAACAGCCGTTTTCCGGTTTGGTCGAGCTGTCCAATGCAAGAAAACCGAGAAAAACCGGGTATGGCGTGCTTCGGCAGCCGGTAAAGCTGACGGCAGGCGAAAGCAAGACGATCGCCTTTGACATGCCGGCGCAATTGTTTCTGGAAGAATGGCGGCTCTGGCTGACCCAGGGTGACAAGGTGGTCGCGTCGGAAAAGCTGCGGATGCGTTTTCCCAATGAGGGACGCATCATTGGCGTGCTGGATTCCGGCAGCGGCGCTTTTCATGTATTGACGCTGACACAGCGGCAGATGGACGGCGGCCACGTCCTCGTGCAAAACCTGACCGCCGAGATGCTGCCGGACGAGCCATGGCTGTACCGCAACCTGGATATTCTCGCGCTGAGTGGAGAACAGGTGAAGCAGCTGCGCGATGAACAGGTAAGGGCGATTACAGAGTGGATCAAGAGCGGCGGCGTCGTCATTTTGTCCGCCGGACCCGGTCAGGAGGAAGCAGTCCGGCGGTTTGCCGATGTTTTGCCGATCGAGCCGAAAAGCGGACGCGTCGATCTGAAACAGGCGCTCTCTGCCTATATGCCGGCGAAAAATCTGCCTGACGGAAGCATTCCCGTTTTCAACAGCACGCTGCCGCTGTTCGTTGCCCAAGAGGCGGGCCACGGCCGGCTGCTGTTTGTCAATTATGACGTGACGACAGAGCCGCTTGCGTCCTGGCAGCACGGTGACGAGTTGTGGCAAAACGTCCTGATCCGTCATGGTGTGCAGGATGTGCTTGAACAGGGACGGCGCATCAACCAGTTCAATCGCCACTTGCTCGAGCTGAGCCGCTACATTCCCGACGTGCAACCGCCTCATCCCGTCTGGATCGCCGTGCTGTGGGTCGTGTACGTAGGGGCGGTGGCCCCCGGCACTTATTTGCTATTGAAGCGGTTGAACCGGCGGCAGTGGGCGTGGGGCGTCATTCCGGGAATGGCTGTGCTCTTGATGGTCGGGGTCTTTTTCATCGGCAAGCCGATGGTCGTCCGGGAAAACAGCAGTTACTCCGTCAATCGGGTGCGGATTCTCGATGGGCAGCTGGCTGAAGTGGAGTCAGCGTCCACGTTTCTTTCGGTCAGCAAAGATCGTTTCAGGACGGAGGTCCAGCCGGGGATTGTTGCCCTGCCGCTTTCCTACAACCGATATAATTTCCAACCGGACGGGTTGATGTCGGAAAAGCAGGCGGACACGACATACGTCCTGGAGTTTCAGAAAGTGCCGTATCTGACGCCGCGGCAGGTGGTCGGATTCGGACTGATGCGCGATGCAGGCGAGTTTGCGGCCAGCCTTTACGTGCGAAAAGACAGGCTGCGCGGGACGGTGACCAACAACACGGCATTTCCGCTGGAGACGGCCTACGTGGAGATGGGACCGCAGCGGATTCCGCTCGGCAGCATGCGGCCGGGAGAAACGAAGCGGGTCGACGCCAAACTGGAGCCGCTCTACCTGCCCAGCCGAAGTGATTACGAGAATACGAGTCCCTCTGTGGAAGAGCGTATCCACTGGATGAAGGACGACGTGCTGTCAGTCGAGGGCGGTGATTCTGTGCGAATTCTCGGCGTCAACAGCCAGCCCATCCCGCTCATCACCTTTCAGGAAGAGCATCGTTCCCACTACTGGAACGTGATCAGCCAAACGGTGCGGCTTCAACCGGATAAGCGCGGCGTGATCACGTATCCGTACGGTCTGCTGGACGTGAGCATACAAGAGTCGACCGGAGAATTGGAGCCGAAATCGCCTTATCTGTGGGATGTGGCAAAAGGCAGCGTCACGTTTTCGCTGAAGCTGGGTCAGGCGAGACACCACGCGGAGCGGCTCATCGTGCCGCTCGACCACAGTTCGTTCCGCCCGTTTCAGAAAGCGATTTTCCACCAAAAGAGCGGACAGTGGAAGCCGCTGCCAAGAGACAAGCGATTGGTCCTCGAGGCGGACTTGAGCGAGTACCTGACGCCCGATGGCACTGTCCTGCTTCGCTTCTCCCACCCGGGTGCAAAGCGTCTTTCGCTGCCGATCCCGTTCTTCCAGGTAGAGGGGAGGGAACCTGTCCGCCATGATTGAAACGATCCATCTGAGCAAGCGATACGGCAGCCTGCGGGCGCTTAGCGACCTCAATCTGCGGATTGAGCAGGGAAAGGTGTTCGGCTTCATCGGTCCCAATGGCGCGGGGAAGACGACCACCATGCAGATTTTGTCCACGTTGCTGGAGCCGAGTGAGGGACAGGCGTTTGTCTGCGGCTACGACGTGATGAAGGAGCCTGCGGACGTTCGGCAGTCGATTGGGTACATGCCTGATTTTTTCGGCGTTTATGACAACCTGACGGTGCGAGAGTACCTGGACTTTTACGCCGGGGCCTACAAGATTCCGGCGAACAAACGGAATGCCCTGATCGCCGATCTGCTGGAATTGGTCAACCTGTCCAACAAAGTGGACGCCTACGTCGATTCGCTCTCCCGGGGCATGCAGCAGCGTCTGGGACTGGCGCGGTGCCTGGTCCACGACCCCGCGGTGATGATTCTGGACGAGCCCGCTTCCGGACTTGACCCGCGCGCCCGCATTGAGCTCAGGGAAATCCTGAAACAGCTTCGCGCGATGGGCAAGACGATCTTGATCAGCTCCCACATTCTGCCAGAGTTGGCGGAGCTGTGCGACGAGATCGGCGTGATCGAGCAGGGCAGGCTGATCGCCTGCGGAGCGCTGGATGACGTGAGCGTCCGAGCCCGCGGCATTACGCTCATGCTGGTGCGGACGCTGACCAATCTCCATCAGGCGGGACACGTGCTGTCACAGTGTCCCCTGGTAAAGGATCTGGAGGAACAGGAAGACGGGTTTCGCTTTCGGTTTGTCGGAGGCGAAGCGGAAAAGGCCCAATTGCTGCAAGAATTGGTGAACGCGGGTGCGACTGTCACGTACTTTGGCGAGTCCAGCGAAAACCTGGAAGCCGTCTTTTTGGCCATCACGGAAGGAGTGGGAGGCTGATGTGGGATTTTCTGTCCAATCCGATCCTCGTCAAGGAACTGCGGGAACGGTTCCGCACAAAGCGGACCGTGTGGATTCTCACGCTGTTTCTGCTGATCATGGGAGGCATTCCGCTTGGGCTGCTGCTGATCAGCCCGTCCAGTGCGGGAACGCTGGGAGAAAACGGGGAACTGTTCCTCATCTCGGCAGCGATCCATTACGCCATGATCTGCTTTGTCGTTCCGGCGCTGACAGCGGGCGCCATCAGCGGCGAGAGGGAACGTCAGACGCTCAACATTTTGCTCACTACCCAGCTGTCGCCCCGCACGATCGTCTGGAGCAAGCTGGTCACGTCGCTCGCCTTTACCAGCCTGCTTCTGACCGCGTCCATGCCCCTGTACAGCCTGGTCATGCTGTACGGCAGCGTGTCGCCGGAACAGGTGGTGAAGCTGGTCCTGTTCTTCGCCGTCAACATCCTTTTTCTGGGATCGCTTGGCTTGTTCTGTTCCACCTGGATCAAGCGAACCGCCGTCAGCACGATTACCGCGTACGGCATCGCGTTTTGCTTTGTCGTCGGAACCGGCCTGCTGTTTTTCTTCCTCGGCGAAATTTTGCAGCAGATCGATCCGGAACGGTATTCCCAGGCAGTGGTGTGGAGTCTTCCGGAACTGCAAATTCTGGCTGGAATCAACCCGGTGATCGTGCTCTTCGCCATCCTCGACGATTCGCTGATGCCGTCGGTGGAGTTTGCCTTTACCCCCTGGCTGTTTTTTGCCTGCTGTTACCTGGCGCTGAGCGTGCTGTTCATGCTGTGGAGCGGATATCTGCTGAAACCGGTGCGGCGCAGGTGGTGGAGTTGGAAGAAGCGCCCGGTTCGTGTACAATAGGAAGGGTATAAGGGGGGAACGTCGTGAGCGACCAGCAAGTCCAGATTCTCGACTTTGAAGAACTGCTTCGGTATATCGAACGCCGCCTCGCCGAATCCGGCAAATACGTCCAGCGGGATGCCATCATTGCCATCTTGCAGGCGGAAGAGGCGTTCCTGATGGAAAAAGGCGTGCTGCAAGAAGTAAAAGAATAGAATCGAGGGCAGCCTGCGGGGGGACCGCAGGCTGTTTCTTTTTGGCGGGACTACGGCTTGCCGAGCAGGTCGAACAGCGCTGCCTCCAGGTCTGGATGGCGGAAGCGAAAACCGTGATCCGCCAACCGCTTTGGCACACAATTTCTGCCGGTCAGTGCCAGGCTTGGTTCCGTCCGCATGAAGACGTACGCTCCCAGCCACACCAGAGGCGCAGGAGTCGGGGGTGCCCACCCCTTGTTCAGCACCTTTCTCAGCACAGCCATGAATTCCTTGTTTGTGACCGGGTGCGGCCCGGTCGCGTTGTAGATGCCGGTCATCCTGTCGTCTTCGACAGCTGCGAGGAAGATCTGGTTCATATCGTCAATATGCAGCCAGCTGATGTACTGATTGCCCTTCCCGATGGTTCCTCCCAGGTTGTACCGGGTCAGCTTGATCATCGGTTCAAGCGCGCCGCCGTCGCGACCCAGCACAAAGCCGATCCGCAATAGCACTTGTCTGGTCGAAGGCAGCTCCCTGGAAAAAAAGGCTGTTTCCCATTGTTTGCAGACGTCAGCGGAAAATCCCGTTCCATGTGGGGCATCCTCGTCGCAGAGGTTTCGCGTGTCGCCGAAAATGGCCAGGGACCCCGCCTGAACAAAGACTTTGGGCGGATGCTTGCAGGTCAAAATGGTGTCGGCCAACACGTTGACGGAATCCAGGCGGGAGCGGATGATTTCGTCCCGGTTTTTTTTGGTATAGATGCAGTTGACGCTTTTCCCGGTGAGGTTGATGACGGCATGGCTTCCGTCGATTTCGTCCGTCCACGTGTCGATGGTCGCGCCGTCCCAGTGAACGTACCGGACATGATTTCGTTCGGTCGACGCGCCTCTCGTCAAGATGACGACGTCATATCCTTTCTGAGTCAACAACGCAGCCAGTGATTGCCCAAGAAAACCGGAACCCCCTGCGAGAATGATTTTTTTCTTCACACGACCACCCTTTCTCGGAGAGATGTGCCCACAACCCATCCAATTATACCAAAAATAGAAAGATTTTGACAAAACCATGCGGGCGCAGATTGCGGAAGATACGATTTTTTTAGGAAAAAAGAGGAAACGTGGAAGGCACAGCGAATTCTTGTTGCATCTCATTCTCAGGGTAAAGGAGTGCTCGCCTGTTGCAAGCAGGGATCTACACCGGAAAACCGTCGGTCGACTTGAACAAGGACGAACTACGCCGAACTGTGGAAAATCTGCACAATCACATTTTCAAGTACAAGCGTGACGCAGACGGTCAGTTCGTGTTCACCCTCTCGGAAGGAAAGTTGGCCAGAGAGTTCGGACTGACGACGGACAGCATCAGCGGCAAGCGGCTGCAAGACGTATTGCAGTTGTGCAGCGATGACATCATGTCCATGTACGAAAAGGCGTATGACGGCCATGTGGTGGAGTATGAGTCAACCATGGGGGAACGAATTTTTACGACGACCCTCTCCCCGATCATCGAACAGGGGCGGGTCGTGGAAGTGGTCGGCTCCTCGACGGAGATTACGGAGCGCAAGCGCATCGAGCATGAACTGCAGGAAGCGGAGGAATTGTACCGCAGTCTGGTCGAGGACACGTTGGTCGGCGTGTACATTGCGTACGTGAACGAACACAGCTTCGTCTACGTCAATCCCCGCATGGCCGAGATGTTCGGCTACACCCAGGAGGACATGATGCGGCTGGGAGCGGTCGATCTGGTCGTGCCGCAGGAACGGGAGATTGTGCTGAAAAACCAGAGCCGCCGCAGCAAGGGAGACCGCTCGCCCATTCGTTATCAGTTTCACGGTCTGCGCAGCGACGGCAACATTGTTCATCTCGAAGTGCTGCAGAAGACCACGATCTACAAGGGGAAGCCGGCCGTAATCGGCATTCTGCAGGACATCACGGAGCGAAAACAGGCGGAGGAGATGGTCCGCAAGTCGGAACTGCTCTCCGTCATCGGTCAGCTGGCGGCCGGAGTGGCGCACGAGATCCGCAACCCCCTGACCTCGCTCAAGGGCTTTTTGCAGCTGATGTACTCCCACCATCAGGACAAGCAGCAGTACTTTACCATCATGTTGTCGGAGTTAAACCGGATCGACAAAATTATCAGTGAACTGCTCGTGCTGGCCAAACCGCAGGACATCGCCTTCAAGGAGAGGGACGTCGTTCCCATGCTGGAGCATATTATCGTGCTGGCGGAGACACACGCCGTCATGCACAACGTCCGCATCTTCATCCATCACGAACCCAATCTGCCTGCGGTCATGTGCGAGGAGAACCAGCTCAAACAGGTGTTTCTCAATCTTTTGAAAAACGCCATCGAGGCCATGCCGGACGGAGGCGAAGTGCACGTGAGCGTGCGGCGGGAGGAAGACACGGTTGTCATCAGCTTCCGCGATCAAGGCTGCGGCATTCCCGAAGATCGCCTGGCGAGACTGGGGGAGCCGTTTTACACGACCAAGGAGAACGGGACAGGTCTGGGGTTGATGGTCAGCTACCGGATTATTCACAACCACGGCGGAACCATTTCCGTCACGAGTCAGCTGCACCAAGGTTCCACCTTCGAGGTGAGGCTGCCTGTCAGCTGACAGCCATGCGTGTTTGCGTCTTTGCGAAAAAACCTGTATGATGGACACGTATCATGAATCTTTCAATAAGGACGTGAACACATTGACCGCAGAAAACAAAGACCTGGAACTGGGCGACATCATTACGCTGGACGACGAAAACGGCGAACCGCTTGGCGACTTCGAAGTCATCGCCTTGTTTGAACTAAACGGAAAGGAATACGTCGCCTTGACCGACGCTGTTGAAGACGAGGCGCAAGCAGACGACGTGGATGAAGAAGTGGACATCTTCGTATTCCAGGTCGACGGCGGTGAAATGGTGCCGCTGGAGGAAAACGAGGAAGCAGCCGTCTACGTCAAGCTCAACGAAGTGCTGGAAGGCATCGAACTGGTCGACGAAACAAAGTAAGCATCACAAAAACACATGCAATAAAGCCGCTGCGGCATAGCAGCGGCTTTTTTCAGTGCGCGAAAGGCACCTCTCTTATGCGAGGAATCAGTTGCTCATCTTTATGATATTGTCCTTGAGATCCCGCACGACCAGCAGGCAGGAGTAATCCGACTCCTGCAGCTCGCGGAACAGTGCCGAGGCTTCGTCCTTGCTCAGCCCCAGCTTCTCCAAACGAGTCCGCAGCTCTTCGCCGCCGTTTTCAAAGACATGTGCTTTGCTGTCGATATCGCCGATGACATCCTCGGAATGGCTGCTGTACTTGTAGTAGTTGTCGCGCTGGTTGGAGTGGTTTTTGTCCGGATTCCACCGTAGGACCCAGATATCGTCCTTGTGGTAGCCGGAGGAATTAAGCGCCTGAATGTCGGAGACCAGCTCCTGGTCATAGCGGTGAAACTTCACAAACGGTTTTGTTGCGCTGATCAAGGAACTTCCCCCTTTGTCTGCCTTGGGTTTTCAACTCCTCCATAGCTTGCCCCATCTTCAGGCAATTAGCCGAAAAACATGGTGTTGACCACACGGTTCGACGTTTGAAAAGAACAAAAAGTTTAAAAAATTGGAAAACGTTGTATGTTTTTGGAGGAAAACCGTGCATTTTGTAGAACTTTTTTCCTGTTTCAAAAATCTCATCCCATCCGTGGCCGTCCGCTGTCGACAGACACGGCGCCCTGCATGGGAGATTGGAGGAACAAACGGAATGGTGTACTCCCGCTCTTGTCAAACGGTAACAGAATTGGTCCCTTTTAGTTCCAGCCCATTCAGCTTGCTGCCGAACGATTGGTTGGTGCAGTCTTCCTCAGCGGGTATCAAAAACACCAAGCTGACCTGCTTGTTCGACAAGCTGGTGCGTCCCGTCCGTGAACAGCGACATGCATGTCTCGATGCCGCCCTGTACGAGTGCAGGACACTGGACGAGACGGAAACGCATCTGCACGAGCAGGTGAACGACATCGTCAATTTCAGCTACAACCTCCACTATCTGCATGACCAGCTTGAGTTTGAAGATGTCGGCACCCATACGGAAAAACAGGCGCACGTGTTTGCCGTCGTCCAGCAGGTCGGCAGCCATCCGCTGGTGCTGACGACCGCGCGGGCCGTGGTGGACGACGAACTGGACTGTTACGAGCTGTTTGCTGGCGTAAACAAGCCGGCAAAAGCGGCGGAGTTCGTCCGCTTCGCTTTTCATCCGCTGCTGGATTTTATCGGCAAAGACGAAGGGACGAAGCGGTATCGACCGCTCCTCGATCTGCACAAGCGCTACCTGTTTCGCCTTCTGCTCCGCCACATGTTCGCGTTCATGGAAGCGCGGGAAATCCGCACGGTCTTTGCCATCCTGCCACTTCACGTCAAAGTGTTTCTGGAACAGACAGGCATTCAGCTGACCAGAGTGCCCGCTGCGGTTCCCGCTGCATCGGACAAACACGCGTTCATGCGGCAGGCTTTTTACAAGTACTGGCGGCCGGATGCAAAAACCTGCCGGCAGCCGGCCCTGTACACGGTAGGCTTTTGCATGTCGCCGCTGGTGCAGACCGTGGACGGGCTCAGCATTGTGATTGATCAGGAGTGACGAAAGAAAGGGGGAAGTTTATCATGACGGACCTGCGTTCGCTGCTGGCCGCACATACAGAGACGAGGAGGGAGGAATGGCTGTATACGCCGCTGTTTTTCCGCCTCCGGCAGGAGGATGACCGCCGCCGCTTACAGGACCTCTGCCGCTGCCAAAACGATCTCGTGATGCTCAATCCGTTTCGCGGACAGGTGGAGGAACTGATCAAGACAAGGCACCCGGACCGCCAGTTCAGCCGGGAAGAGCTGCAAGCGGCGGTCGACGAGTATCTGGGGGATGCCCCCGAGGAGAAAGGCGTGTGGGTGTACTACCCCTGGCGCAAGACCCTCGTGCACCTGCTGGACGAAGAGGAATTCGTGTTTGTGCGGACGAATCGGAATCGAAACAAGATCACACAGCAGGAACAAGAGGTGTTGGCCCGAAAGGCGATAGGGGTGATCGGCCTTTCCGTCGGCCAGTCCCTCGCGCTCACGCTGGCGATGGAACGGGTGTGCGGCGAAATCCGCCTGGCCGATTTTGACACGCTGGAACTTTCCAACCTAAACCGCATCCGGGCCGGCGTTCACCATCTGGGCATGCCGAAAGTCATCGTCACGGCGCGGGAGATTGCGGAGATCGATCCCTTTTTGAAAGTGGTCTGCTTTGCAGACGGGGTGAACGAGGAGAATCTGGACCGCTTTCTGGTGGAAGGAGGGCGGCTGGACATCCTGGTGGACGAGTGCGACAGCTTGAACATGAAGATTTTATGCCGGCTCAAAGCCCGGGAGCTGGGCATTCCCGTCGTGATGGACACCAGCGACAGAGGGCTGTTGGACGTGGAACGGTTTGACCTTGAACCGGACCGGCCGATTTTACACGGGCTGGTCGACGGATTGGACTACGACACTCTAAAGGGGCTGTCCAACCAGGAAAAAATCCCGTATGTGCTGCGGATCGTCGGGGGTGACGCCATCTCGGCGCGCTTGCGTATGTCGCTTTTAGAGGTGGGCAAAACCGTCTGCACCTGGCCGCAGTTGGCCTCGTCCGTCACGCTGGGAGCAGCAGTTGGCACCGATGTCTGCCGCAGAATCGCCCTCGGCCAGTTTCGCGCGTCCGGCCGATTTTATGTCGATCTGGAACAGTTGATCGCCGACGGGAACTGCCTGGTCGTGTGAGGTTTGGCTTTGACCGATCTTCTCCTCTAGTGCTACACTTAAACATGGTATTTTTGTTTGAGATGAGGAGAGTTGGTTATGCCAAAATTCAAACTGTTTGCCGCCAAAAAAGGCGCAGCCGACCAAAAACGAAACAACCTGTTTGTCAAATTTGCCCGGCAGATTTACGTGGAGGCAAAGAAAGGCGGCCCGGACCCGAACGCCAATCTGAAGCTGAAATCGATCATCGCCAACGCGCGCGCGATCAATATGCCGGTGGAAAATATCGAACGTGCGATCAAAAAGGCGACGGATACCGGCAACATGGACAACTACGAAGAAATCCGCTACGAAGGATACGGACCGGGCGGCGTGGCCGTCATCGTCGAATGCCTGACAGACAACCGCAACCGGACCGCGGCCGACGTGCGCGCCATCTTCAACAAGCGCGGCGGCAACCTGGGGGAGACCGGTTCCGTCAGCTTTATGTTTGACAAGAAAGGCGTCATCGTCATCGACCGCGAAGCGTTTCCCGTCGACGAGGACACCATCCTGATGCAGGCGCTCGAAGCCGGCGCCGAGGATATGGTGACCAGCGAAGACTCCTACGAGATTTTGACCCACCCGCACGAGCTGGAACAGGTTAAAAACGGACTAGAAGCAGAAGGTTACACGTTTGCCAACGCCTCCGTTCAGTGGATTCCGCAGAACACCGTCAAAATCAGCGGAGAAGATGCAGCGAAAATGCTCAAGATGATGGAGGCATTCGAAGAAAACGACGACGTCCAAAACGTCTACGCCAACTACGAAATTGACGACGAAGAAATGGAACGGCTGCTGAATGAAAAATAATGCAGCACATTCGGCCATCTCGCGGGGACGAGGTGGCCTTTTTTCAGAGTTCACCCGTCACCGCACAAGACGGACGGGCGTTTTTTTGCCCGTCAACATCGCATTTTCTTGCCGTTTGCTGCCAGCAGGCGTTGAATACAGTCAATTCCATACGGTACAATAGCGATTAAGTGTTCGCTTTTTTACCGGACAAAGACCGGAAACGTCACGTCCGTTACGCATAAGGGCGACCACGGCGCCGCTTTTCGCCACGGGCGGCCGGCGCCGCGTTTCCTTGCGCAAGTTGAAGAAGCAGAGGGGAGAACGCGATTGAAGGAAACAGATACACTTACGTATACCGAAGAAGACATTCAGGTGCTGGAAGGCCTGATTGCCGTGCGCAAGCGGCCGGGCATGTACATAGGTTCCACCGGCAGCCGCGGTCTGCACCATCTCCTGTGGGAGATTGTGGACAACGCCAAGGACGAAACGCTGGCCGGTTTTAACGATACGATCATCGTCACCCTGCACAAGGACGGCAGCGTCAGTGTGGAGGACCACGGGCGGGGTATCCCCACCGGCATGCACAAGACGGGCCGCCCGGTGCCGGAAGTGATTTTTACCACGCTGCATGCCGGCGGCAAGTTTGGCGGCGGCGGATACAAAAAGAGCGGGGGACTGCACGGGGTCGGTTCCAGCGTGGTAGTCGCCCTCTCCAAATGGCTGGAGGTGGAGATCCACCGCGACGGCAAGATTCACAAACAGCGGTATGCCTACGTGGTGGACGAACAAGGCAACGAACACGTGGGCAAGCCCGTGACCGGCCTGGAAGTGGTCGGCACCACCAGGCGAACCGGTGTGACCGTGCGCTTTCTGCCGGACGACGCGGTGTTTGGCAGCGCCCGGTTTGATTACGAGACGATCCGCGACCGTTTGCGCGAGACGGCGTTTTTGCTGAAAAAGCTGCGCCTGGTGCTGATTGACGAGCGCGGACCCGAGGTCAAACGGGAGGAGTTTTACTTCGAGGACGGGCTTAAATCCTACGTGGAGTACCTCAACGAAGGCAAACAAACGCTCCACCCGGTGGTCTATTTCGAGGGGGAAAAGGAAAACGTTTACGTCGAGCTGGCGTTTCAGTACAACGACGGCTACACGGAAACGCTCGTCTCGTACGTCAACTCCATTCCGACGACGGACGGCGGCACGCACGTAACCGGCTTCCGCAACGGAACCACGCGGGTGTTCAACGAATTTGCCCGTAAAAAAGGCTTCCTCAAGGAGAAGGACCCCAACCTGTCGGGCAACGACCTGCGCGAAGGCTTCCTCGGGGTGCTGTCCCTGCAGATGGCCGATGTCCAGTTTGAGTCTCAAACCAAGGACAAGCTGGGCAACGAAGAGGCGCGGACCATTGTGGAGCAGATCGTCTCGGAAAAACTCGGATTTTTCCTCGAGGAAAACCCGGAGATCGGCAAGTTGTTGATCGAAAAGGCGATTCGTTCCGCGGAAATTCGTGAGGAACTGCGCAAACAGCGGGAAGCGCTGCGCGGCGACAAGAAGGGCAAAAACGCCAAGAAGCGGAAATCCATCTCCGACAAATTCGCGCCGCCGCAGTACAAGGACCCCAAGCGCAATGAGCTGTTCCTCGTCGAGGGGGATTCGGCCGGCGGTTCGGCCAAGCAGGCGCGCAACTCCGAGTTTCAGGCGATTTTTGGCCTGAAGGGTAAACCGCTCAACACCGAAAAGGCAAAGCTGTCCGACATCCTCGCCAACGAGGAGTTCCGCACCATTCTGGAGGTGCTGGAGACCGATATCGGAGAAGACTTTTCCATCGAAAACTGCGCGTTTGACAAAATCATCATCATGTCCGACGCCGACGTGGACGGGTCGCACATCCAGACGCTGCTGCTGACGTTTTTCTTCCGCTACATGCAGCCGCTGATCGCCGCAGGCAAGCTGTACATCGCCCAGCCGCCGCTGTATCAGGTGCGAAAGGAAAACCGCGGCAAGCCGGCGGACGTGGTCTACTGTTGGAACGACTACGAGCTGGAGCAGGCTCTCAAGCGGCTGGGGCGCGGTGCGGAAGTGCAGCGCTACAAGGGCTTGGGCGAGATGAACGCCGACCAGCTCTGGGAGACGACGATGAATCCGGAGACGCGCAAGCTGATCAAGGTGCAGTTGGAAGACCTCGCCCATTGCGAAAAACTGGTCACTGTCCTGATGGGCGACAAGGTGCCGCCCCGGCGCGAGTGGATCGAGAACCACGTCACCTTTGAAGTGGGAGAGGATGAATAAGCATGCTGTCCAATCAGATCATCGAACAGAGTTTCGCGGAAATCATGGGGAAGCGTTTCAGCGACTACGCCAACCTGGTCATCTTGTCCCGCGCCATTCCCGATGCCCGCGACGGCCTCAAACCGGTGCAGCGCCGCATCCTGTACGCGATGTACCAGGAGGGCAATACGCATGACAAGCCGTACCGCAAATCGGCCAAGACGGTCGGGTATGTGATGGGGACCTACCATCCGCACGGGGACAGCGCCATTTACGAGACGATGGTACGGATGGCGCAGTGGTGGAAAATGCGTCAGGTGTTGATTCAGGGTCATGGCAACTTCGGGAGCCTGGACGCCGACCCGCCGGCAGCGATGCGTTACACCGAGTCCCGCCTGTCCGCGCTGGCCAACGAAATGCTGCGCGACATCGAAAAAGACACGGTCACCTTTATCCCCAACTACGACAACTCGGCACAGCAGCCGGCCGTGCTGCCGTCCCGTTTTCCCAACCTGCTCGTCAACGGAGCGTCGGGGATTGCGGTCGGGTTTGCGACGGAGATTCCGACGCACAACCTGGGGGAAGTGATCGACGCGGCGATCGCCCAGATGAAAAAGCCGGACATCACGCTGGACGAGCTGATGCAGCATATCAAAGGGCCCGATTTTCCCACCGGCGGCATTGTCCAGGGCACATCCGGCATTCGCAAGGCGTTTGAGACCGGGCGCGGACAATTTGTCATCCGCGGCCGCAGCCACGTGGAGGAGCCCAAAGGCACCAAGGTGAAAAAGATCGTCATCTCGGAGATTCCGTATGACGTGATCAAATCGAAGCTGGTCGCCCAGATTGACGAACTGGTAATGGAGCGCAAGATCGAGGGGGCGCTGGCTGTCCGCGACGAGACCGGCCGTAAAGAGGCGGAACAAAAGAAGGTGCGGATTGTCATCGACATCCGAAAAGACGCGGACGAAAATGCGATCCTCAACTATTTGTACAAAAACACCGACCTGCAGATCTATTACAACTACAACATGAACGTCATCCACGAGGGAACGATCCGGCAGATGGGGCTGAAGGAGCTTTTGGCCGCCTACATCGACCACCAGAAAGACGTGGTGACGCGCCGTACCCAGTACGACCTGGACAAAAAGCAAAGACGGGAGCACGTCGTACAGGGGCTGATCCGGGCCAAGTCGATCCTGCGGCAGATCGTGGAGACGATCATGAACTCCGAAGACCGGGCCGACGCCAGAAAAAACATCATGGAGCAGTACGGGTTCACGGAGGCACAGGCGGAGGCGATCCTGTCCATCCAGTTGGCGTCGCTCACCCGTTTGGATATCGTCAAGCTGGAGAAGGAGCTGGCAACGCTGTCCAAAGAGATCGAGGTATTGAAGGCGATTCTTGGCAGCGAGAAAAAGCTGATCCAGGTGATTACCGCCGAGCTGAACGAAATCAAGAAAAAGTACGCGGAGCCGCGTCTGACCGAGATCCAGGGAGAGATCGAGGAGGTCAAGGTGGATATCGCGATGCAGATCAACGCGGAAGACTGCGTCGTGACCTTGACCAACGAAGGCTACATCAAGCGCACCAGCCCGCGCTCGTTCAAGTCGATGGGCGGGACAATCGAGACCTGCGGCGTCAAGGAAGGGGACAAGGTCCGCTATTTTGCGGAGGCCAACACCTCCCACACGGCCTTGTTCTTCACCCAGGACGGCAAGTATTTTGCCACGCTGGTCAACTCCATTCCCGACGACAAGTGGAAAGAGATCGGGACCGCGCTGGTCAACGTCATCCCGCTGGACAAGCAGCAGCACATCGTCGGGTTTGCGATCGTGGACGATTTCAAGCAGCCGCTCTACGTCTATCACGTCAGCCGCTCCGGCTTGATCAAGCGGACGGCGCTGACCGAGTACGAGACAAATCGTTCCGGCGCGCTGGTGGCGGCCAAGTTGAAAGCAGAGGGAGACGAGTTTGTCACGGCGTTTGTGGCAGGTGAAGAGGGTGCCTTCCTCGCGGTGACCAAAGACGGCATGGGCATCCGCTTCCCGCGCAGCGAGGTGAGTGCGACCGGCCGGGCGTCCAGCGGCGTCAAGGCGATTTCGCTTGCGGCTGGCGACGAGGTAGTCGCCCTGCTGCCGACGGAGGCGGAAGATGCGCGGTCGTTCAGTCTGCTGACGGCCGAAGGACAAGTGAAACGCACCTTGATCTCCGCCATCCCGCTGCAGGGCCGGGCAGGCAAAGGGGTCCAGGTGATTCGCAAGCGGAAAACCAATCCGCATCGGGTGGTGGCGGTGACTGTGGAAGACACGCTGTACGCTTTGACGGACAGAAACGAGTGGGTACTGGTGCCGACCGAACAGGTGGCTGTGACGGAACAAGGGGGGGCGGCTCGCAGCGTGGTGGACGGCGGCGTGGAAGCCGTCGCCTATGAAGCCGTTTTGCCGGACGAAGCGGAAAAAGCGGCGGAGCCCCCGAAAGGGTCGACCGAAGCGGAGCCGGACAAAACACCCCGGGATGGTAATGCGGTAACCCAATTCAGCCTGTTCGACAATTCTGCGGATGAAAAGGAATGATGCACATGGCCAAGCCGTTTGAACGATTTGCTTCTGAACTGAACGCTCAGCAGGTGTCGCTGCTGCTGGATACCGTCCAGTATTTTGAAGAGGCGCCGAAGCTGCTCTCCATCCCTGACCGGCAGGGGACAAGCATTCCGGTGCCGATCACGGCCGACACGCTGCGCGCAATCCTGGCCGTTCTGGACGAAAACAAGCCGATGGACAAACAAGTGTTTGTCTTTGACTGGCAGGAGGGCAGCCAAGAGGAGACTGATCTGCTGCTGGTCGAGCTTCCGGATGGTACCATTATCCGCCAGCCGACTGACTACCAGGCGTTTTCGCAGGTATAGGGTCCTGTCGGATATGAACGTCCTGTCCGCGACTGCTTACTCCCTGACCGCATGCAGCCTGCGGGACGCACTGCCAGTTTCACTGTGTTTCGCTGTGCCCAGGCAGGCAGCAGCCGCGTCTTGAGCAGTCGAAGCGCACTGCCCCGGGGATGAAGCGGGCCGCAGGCGGACACACTATGGCGGGAGGTGTGTCCGAACGATATGGAACGAACCATCAACGTGAACGGCAGCGCATACACGTTTTCCGCTACGTACGACGGTGATTCGCAGTACAACGTGCAGGTGCACAGCGGCGACAAACTGATTACCATGTTCAAGGTCGCCGCCGAGTCGGAACAGGACGTATTTGCAGCAGCCCAGGCCCGCTTCAAGGCCGACGTGGACATTGGCAACGTAAAGCTGTAGTGTAGGGAACAACACAACAGAAACGAGCAACCTCCTATGACGGGAGGTTGTTCAGCATGCAGACAAAGTTCGTGGCGCATGGGTGATCGGGCCTGAGCAACCTCCTAATGACGGGAGGTTGCTTTTTTGCCGTGTGCCAGGAGTGTGTTTTCGATCATTGCCTTTTTCACCAAAATTGAAGTATGGTACAACTGGAGTAGACACGAAAAACCAGAAAAGGAGAGGGGCACGATGCAGCAGCGAGCAGCGGACCGGTTGGAAGTTGTGTGGAGGTGGCGGGAGCACCCACCTGACATACGACAGCTGTCGGAAGGGGAGCTAATCCCGCTCCTCCGCTTGATCGAGGAGCGGCGCGGAACGGACGAGGACAAACGGCTGGATCAGGCGGAAGCGGTGGTGCTCACCTGGCTGGCTGCTCTCCGCATGGAAAAGCGGGGAGGCTACGGGTTGGCCGAGGAATGGCTGTCCCGTGCCGTCCGGCTGGACCCTGCCTACCGGCCGTCCGCCGAACTGCGGGTGCGCCTGTACCTGACCCGTCTGAAGGAACACCGCCTCGACGGCAGCTATCCGCTGATCCGCGAAACGGATAACGCCGCTACCCGCAGGCGGAACGCAGAGCAGCTGAAACAAGCCGCCGAGGCCGAGTTGCAAGCCCTTCCGTCATGGCAGGCTCTGGCTGCCGCCGCGCGCGAAGCGGCCGAAGCGGCCGGGGACGAAACAGCGGTGCACGCGGCAGCCGGCGTGGAGCGGTTGTACGCGGAGCGGGAGCGCCTGCTCGGCGATATGCTGGAGAGGACCCAGGCCTATGCGGCCTCGCTGCAGGGCATGTTTTATTCGGCGGAAATGCTGGCTGCCTTGCAGGAGAGCGTCAAACGCTTGACCTCACAGCAGGAAGAACATGAACGGCTGCTGTCCATTGACGGGGAATCGGACGATGCAGAGATGCCTGGAGGCGGGCGCGGGCAGTCAGCCCTGGAGGAACTGGAAGGGCTGATCGGGCTGGACGAGATCAAGGAGCGCGTGCGTAAGCTGGCCCGCTTCCTGCGGTATCGGCAGCTCCGTGAGGAAAAAGGTTGGCACCTGACCGATCAGCTGCCCCTCCATCTGGTGCTGATGGGCAATCCGGGGACGGGGAAGACCACGCTGGCCCGTCTGATCGGCCGTCTGTATCACGAGCTGGGACTTCTGGAGCGCGGCGACGTGGTGGAAGTGGACCGCTCCCATCTGGTCGGGGCGTATGTGGGACAGACGGAACAGCGGGTGATGGAGGCGGTCAAACGGGCGGTCGGGGGCGTGCTGTTTATTGACGAAGCCTACAGCCTGAAGCGGGCTGACAGCTCGGGCAGCGATTACGGCCAGGCTGCAATCGACACGCTGGTGGCCGCGATGACCGGCGGCGAATACGCCGGCCGGTTTGTGGTGATGCTGGCCGGTTATCCGGAGGAGATGCGGCAGTTTTTGTACGCCAATCCGGGGCTGCGCAGCCGTTTTCCAGAGACGGGCCACTTCTTATTGCCCGACTATACGACCGACGAACTGGTGGCGATTGCCGAGCAGGTGGCCGGCCGAAACGATTTTTCCTTCACGCCGGAAGCGCGGCGGGCTTTGCGGCAGCGAATCGAACAGGCGCGTGTGGACCACACCTTCGGCAATGCCCGGACGGTGGCCAATCTCGTGATGGAAGCGATTTTTGCAAAGGGGCGGCGTCTCGACGAACCGGATGAACTGAAGTGGGACGACTTCACCATTCTCTACCCCAAAGACGTTGGCGGTCTGGACGCGCTGCCGGATGTCCAGCCGGCGAGAGAAAAGCTGGCGTCCTTGATTGGCCTGGATGAAGTAAAGGCGGAACTGAACAAAATCGCCGCGTTTGCCTCGGTGCAGCGGAAGCGGGCCGCCTGCGGACTGCCGACCGTTCCCGTTGAGCTGCACGCCGTATTCACCGGCAGTCCGGGCACGGGGAAAACGACGGTCGCCCGCCTGTATGCGGAGATGCTGCAGGAAATCGGCTATCTGAAACGGGGCCATCTGGTCACGGCCAGCCGGGCCGATCTGGTAGCCGGATACGTCGGGCAGACGGCGGCGCTGACCCGGCGCAAAATCCGCGAAGCGCTGGGCGGCGTCCTGTTTATCGACGAGGCGTACGCACTGCTGGAAGGCGGCGAACGGGACTACGGTCGGGAAGCGATTCACACGCTGGTGGAGGAAATGTCCCGTCATGGCGAAAACCTGGTGGTCGTGCTGGCCGGCTATCCGTCGGAGATGCAGCGTTTGCTGGCGAGCAATCCGGGCCTGTTTTCCCGCTTCAAAAAATACCTCCACTTCCCCGATTACACGACAGAAGAGCTCACCCGCATGCTGCTGCAGGCGGTCACGCAGGCGGGATACCGGCTCGGCGGCGATGTGGAGGAGCGCATTCGGCAGCAGTTGGAACAAGCGGCTCAAGCGGGGACGCTCACTGGCAACGGTCGGATGGTGCACAACCTGCTGCAGGAAGCCATGCAATACCAGGCGCTCCGGCTGACGCAGGCGGGCGACGACAGCCCGGACATTGAGCAGTTGAGCCGTTTGGAATGGGTTGATTTTCAGCCGTTGTTTCCAAATGGCGCACCGGCGTCAGGAACGTCTGTCCACGGAGGGTGACGAGTCGGTGCAGGGAAGTTCTTCATCCTGGATCGGGGACTGTTCCTCGATCCTTTTTTGTCTAAAGGAAATATTCAGACTCTTTCCCATCGTCGAATTTTGCCGTATAATGGAAACATTATACAACAATGGGAAGAGGGTGTTGATTCTTTGCGGTTCAAATGGCATGCGGCACTATCCATGACACTGGTCGTATCCTTGATGGTCGGTCAACTGCCTGTCAGCGCCAAGCGGGAAGAGGGGCGCAAGGGCAGACTGGCGATCGAGGCGAAGGAGGAACTTTCACTCGCTTCCCAAACGTCGCAGAAGGGAAGCACGGATCTGATCGTCATTCAGTTTGACGGTCCGGTGGTGGAAGAGTGGAAGGAGCAGGTGGAAGACCTGGGCGTAACCCTGGGGGATTACATACCCGATTACGCGTTCATTGCCCGGGTGGACGAGGAAAAAGCGCGGCGGGCGCTGAAAAAGCTGCCGTTCGTCAGGGACGTCCTCCCGTTTCATCCCGTCTCCAAGGTGTCGCCGTCGCTGCGCTCCACCCTCGGCAAGCGGGCGGATGTGGAGGTAGCGGTCATCGGGTTTGACCACCGTGTCGACATGGAGCGCACCTTGAAGCGGATCGTGAAAGACGGGGAAGCCAGACAAGTGAAAAGCCTGGAGGAAGCTCCCCACATCTCGATGGCGCGGCTGAGCGGCCGCAGTCTGGAAGAGGTAATCCAATCCGACGAGGTCATCGCCGTCGTTCCCGTTTTGGAGCGAAAACTTCGCAATGACCGGGCGGCGGCAATCATCCATTCCGACTACCTGGCCTCCACCGGCTACACTGGCGAAGGGCAGATTGTCGGCGTAGCGGACAGCGGCCTGGACACCGGCGATCCCGATCAGATCCACCCGGATTTTGAAGGCCAGGTGAAAGAGCTCTATGCCATCGGGCGCCAAGGGGATGCCAGCGACCCTGACGGCCACGGCACTCACGTGGCGGGCTCGATCGTGGGCACCGGCAAAGCGTCAGACGGCCAGTACAAAGGCATGGCTCCCGATGCGAAGCTCGTCTTTCATTCCATGCTGGACGAAGACGGATATCTGGCCGGAGATGTCCATGACATTCTGGAGGAGGCTTACGCGGAAGGCGCGCGCATCCACTCCGATTCCTGGGGCGTCGATGACTATGGCGAATACGGCCTGGACTCGTTTTTGTTCGACCAGTTCCTCTGGGAACATCCGGACATGACGGCGTTGGTGGCGGCCGGCAATTCGGGCGTATACGGATACGAGACCATCGGCACGCCGGCGACAGCCAAAAACGTGATCGCCGTGGGCGCTACCGAGAACGACCGGCCGGAGCTGGATGATTACGAAGCGGACGACCCGGACGAGGTAGCCGAATTCAGCAGCCGGGGGACGACGGCGGACGGCCGCCTCAAGCCCGATCTGGTCGCGCCGGGAAGCTACATCCTGTCCACGCGTTCCTCTTTGGCACCCGACGAGAATTATCACGGACATTTTGATGAGTTCTACGCCTATCTCAGCGGGACAAGCATGGCGACGCCAGTGTTGGCCGGCGGTGTGGCCCAAGTCCGTCAGTACCTGCAGGAAAACGGCGTGGACAATCCAAGCGGGGCGTTGATCAAGGCAATGCTCATCAGCGGCGCCGACGATTTGGACGAAGACATGCGCTTGCAGGGTTTTGGACGAGCCAACCTGCAGCGTGCGATCGAGACGAGCTTTGTGGATGAGAAAAAGGGAATGAAAACAGGGGATGAAGCCACCTACCGTCTCAAGGTGACGGACGATTCCCAACCGCTGGCCATCACCCTGGCCTGGACAGATTACCCGGCTTCCCTGGCAGCCACGCGCACGCTGGTCAACGATCTGAACCTGCGAGTAGTAACGCCAAGCGGCGAGACCTTGAACGGCAACGACTTTTTCCGCTATCCCTACGACGATGAAGTGGACAACCTCAACAACGTGGAGCAGGTCTGGATCAAGCATCCCGAGGAAGGCATCTACACGGTGACGGTAGAGGGCTACAACATCCCCAAGGGGCCTCAGCCGTACGCTCTGGCAACCAACGGCAAGCTGCTGTCCGACGATTGGATAACAGAAGTCAAAACGGGGCGACTTATCGAAAATTCGCGTAATAACAGGGATCACACGTATTGGATCCGGGCCAAGCAGGCGGGTGAAATGACCGTGACTGCGGAATGGATCGGCGATGCCGATGTCAATCTGTACGTCTACGATGGTGACAGAAATCTGATCGGCTCCACCGACAGCGAAGACAATCCCGAAACGCTGACGGTGGATTTGGCCGAACCCGGACCGTACCGAATCGTCATTCAACTGGAAAAAGGCAGGATGGCTTGGTATGACATGCAAATTACCTATCCGGCCAGATCCCGCCGTTGAGGCAGACACACAGACAACCCCAATTGAACGGCGCGTCCCGTCACGTCAGCGTGACGGTCGCGCCGTTTGTTCGTCCGGACGGAAGGGGGCAGCGGCCGGTCTGTGGTTCAGCCATTCATAGGCACGCAGGGCAATTTCGAGACAAAGCCGGTGGTGCGGATGGGCATAGTCAGGCGGAAGGATCTCTTCAATCTTTTCCAGACGGTGATACAAGGTTTGGCGGTGAATGTAGAGTTTCGTGGCCGTCTCCTGCTTGGAGAGGTTGGAATCAAGGTAGACACGCAGTGTGTGGACGAGCTGTGTGCCGTGTTTTTCGTCGTAGTCGATCAGCGCCCCCAGGTAATCGTTGATGAACGGCTTCAACACCGATTCATGCGGAACGTGAAAGAGCAGGCGAAACAGGCCAAGATCGGCAAAATAGGGGCTTGGAGAATCGTGCTGAAAGGCGAGCGCCTGTTCCGCCTCTGTCAGGTGCCTGCCGGCCTCCCCCAGCCGAGTGCCTGGACGGCTGACGCCAAACAGCACGTCCGTGTCCGCTCCCATCACCTGCCGGCAGATGCGTTTCATCTCGGCCATTGCCTTGTCCAGAGAGCGGCGGGCGTCTGCAGCTTTGTACGGGCCGATCACGAGCAGGTAAAAGCGGCTGCCCTTGCAGCGGATAAACGGGCGAAAGCCCAGCCGCGAGAGGAGCGAACGGAATACACCTGTCAGTTCGTGCGGCGGCAGGGGAGCGGCGTGCTCGTCGCCGTCACGCCGCAGGGACATCAGCAGGATATGGTAGACGGGCGCCTTTCCTGTCCCGGCCAGCCCGAGCAGCGCGCGAATCTGCTCTTCCGTCAGCGAACGGTTGATGATCAGGTCGTCAAACAGCCGGTTTTCCGTCGCGAGCGCCTGCTCTTCGGCAAACATTCGGCGCATCAGGACCTGGGCCAGAGCGCTGACTGTGTAATCCAGCGTGAGCAGCAGGTACTCGTCCGCTTCCCGTTCGTACAGAATCACGCCGAGGTACGCTAGCAGATGGCCCATCGCGGTCACCGGCTGGTAGACGATGCGCTTTTTGTCGGACAGGGCGAGGACGCCATTTCCCCCCTCCGCCGAGGGAACAGCGGGAAAGGCGGAGCGCATCATGGACGCAAGTTCGCTCTGAACGGTCTGCGGGAGCGACGGCACAAATTGCGGAGGCGCTTCCGGTGTGTACAAAAACACCTGTGTTCCCACGGCCGCCTGAAAATGCTGCAGCATCCTGGAAATGCCCTGCGTCTGCAGGCTCAAACGCTGCAGGCCGCGCGAGTAAGACTCCAGATTGCGCAGCGCCTGCATCTGCCGGTTGATCAGATGTTCATGGAGATCGAGCGTGATGTCGACGAATCGTACAGGTTGGTGGAACACGATCAGGGGAAAATCGTGATGGTCGGCCAGTTCCAGCATGTCATCCGGCACGTGCGGGATATAGGCGCCCAGCTCGATACAGAGGCCGACCGCTTTGCGGCGAATCAGCTCGGACAGATAGGCCAGCCGTTTCTCTTTGGCCTCGCCGAATCCAAGGCCGGTGGACAGGATCAGTTCGCCGCCGTTGAGGAATTGACAGGTGTCGGCCGATTCCAGCACGTGGACCCAGCGGATGGGACGGGACAACCCGCGGCTGCCGGCCACCACCTCCGCATCGCAAAACAGCGGCCGTCTGATGACATCGGCCACGGTAAGACGCCAGTCGCTGTTCATGCTTTTCCTCCTCTTGACAGTATGTATGATGAATACTACCCAACTACTTGCAGTTTGTCTAGTGATGTCGTGTGAAAAATTCAGATAAGATGGAACTATCAAACAAATGGTAAGGAGTTGAAGCAATGAGTACGACGACCGTAGGGCCCATGCTGAAGAACTACATCGCCGGCGAGTGGGTGCAGTCCCAGTCCGACCGTTACGAGGACATCCCCAATCCGGCGACAGGCGAGCTTTTGTCGCGCGTCCCGCTGTCGACCAAAGACGACGTGGACAAGGCTGTCCAGGCAGCCAAGGCGGCGTTTCCCGCCTGGAGCGAGACCCCGGTGGTGGAGCGGGCGCGCATCATGTTTCGCTTCCAGCATTTGCTGTGGGAAAACCAGGACGAACTGGCGCGGATGATCACGCTGGAAAACGGAAAGAACCTGCCCGAGGCGCACGCCGAACTGCTGCGCGGGATTGAGATGGTGGAGTTTGCGGCCGGGATGCCGACGCTGTTGATGAGCGAGTCGCTGCCCAACATTGCCAAGGGCATCGACTGCCAGGTAATCCGCTTTCCGCTGGGCGTCGTGGCCGGCATCACGCCGTTCAACTTCCCGCTGATGGTGCCGATGTGGATGTACCCGATTGCCATTACAGCGGGCAACACCTTTGTGCTGAAACCGTCCGAGCGCACGCCGCTCTCCTGCATCCGGATTGCCGAACTGCTGAAGGAAGCGGGCCTGCCGGACGGGGTGTTCAACGTGGTCAACGGCGCTCACGACGTCGTCAACGGCCTGCTGGAGCATCCGGATGTGAAAGCCATTTCGTTCGTCGGTTCCCAGCCCGTCGCGGAGTACGTCTACAAAACGGCTTCTGCTCACGGCAAACGGGTGCAGGCGCTGGCCGGCGCGAAAAACCATCATCTCGTCATGCCTGACACCGACCTGCGCCGCGCCGCCAAAACGATTGTCAGCTCAGCATTTGGCTGTGCAGGGGAGCGCTGTATGGCGGCCAGTGTCGTCGTCGCGGTGGAGGAGATCGCCGACGAGCTGATTCAATACCTGGTCGAAGAGTCCGACGCGCTGAAGATGGGCAACGGACTGGAGCCGGGCGTCGATCTGGGGCCAGTCATCCGGCCGGCTCATCTGGAAAAAGTGCACGGCTACATCGAGAAAGGGATCGCTGCCGGTGCCCGTCTGGTCCGGGACGGCCGGGAAGACGCCAAGGCCAAACGGGAGGGCTTTTTCCTCGGTCCGACCATCTTCGACCACGCGGATGCGGAAATGGTCATCGTCCGCGACGAGATTTTTGCGCCGGTGTTAAGCGTGCTGCGGGTCCGCGATTTTGAAGAGGGGCTGGCGGTCATCAGCAAGTCGCGTTTCGGCAACGGTGCCACCATTTACACCAACAACGGCAAATGGGGGCGGGAGTTCGTCCAGCGCGTCGAGGCCGGCATGGTCGGTGTCAACGTGGGCGTTCCGGCGCCGATGGGCTTCTTTGCCTTCTCCGGCTGGAAGCATTCGTTCTACGGCGACCTGCACGCCAACGGCAAGGACGGCGTCGAGTTTTTCACCAAGAAAAAGACGGTGACGTCCCGCTGGTTTGACGACGGCGATACCGCCATCGGATCGCAGAAAGTGTTTGTGAAATAACGAAAGGAGGAACGGCAGATGACTCAAGAGCAGCGGACGCAAATCCTTGACAAGGAAGAGCTGTTGGCAAAGGACCGGGCCCACATGTGGCACCACATGTCCCCGTACAACCCCAACCCGATGATCGTCACCGGAGCGAGCGGTTCCTGGGTGACCGATATCGACGGCAACCGGTATCTGGACGGGATGTCCGGCCTGTGGTGCGTCAACATCGGGTACGGTCGGGAGGAACTGGCGCAGGCGGCCTACGAGCAGTTGAAATCGCTCGCCTATTTCCCGCTGACGCAAAGCCACGTGCCGGCGATCAAGCTCTCGGAAAAAGTGAGCGAATGGCTGGGCGGCGAGTACCGCGTCTTCTTTTCCAACAGCGGATCGGAAGCGAACGAAGTGGCGTTCAAAATCGCCCGACAGTACCACCACCAAAACGGCCAGCCCGGCCGGTACAAGTTCATATCCCGCCATCGCGCCTATCACGGCAATACGATGGGAGCGTTGGCGGCGACCGGCCAGTCGATCCGCAAGCATAAATACGAGCCGCTGGCGCCAGGCTTTCTGCACGTCTCGCCGCCGTACTGCTACCGCTGTCCGTTCGGCAAATCGTACGGCAGCTGCAGCCTGGAGTGCGCGCAGGTCTATGACGAGGTGATCAACTGGGAAGGGGCGGAGACCGTGGCCGGCGTCATCATGGAGCCGGTGATCACCGGCGGCGGCGTGATCGTTCCTCCGCCGGAGTATCTGCCGAAAGTGCGGGAAATCTGCGACAAATACGGTGTTCTCTTGATCGTGGACGAAGTGATCTGCGGCTTTGGCCGTTCCGGGCGGAAATTCGGCCACCAGAACTTCGGCGTCAAGCCGGACATCGTGACGATGGCCAAAGGGATCACCAGCGCCTATCTGCCGTTATCGGCGACGGCGGTACGGGCAGACATCGCCGACAAGTTCAACGAACAGGGGGTAAACCTGCACTTCCGCCACGTCAACACCTTTGGCGGCAATCCCGCGGCCTGTGCAGTGGCATTGAAAAACCTGGAGATCATGGAAGAAGAAAAGCTGATCGAAAAGGCGGAACGGCTCGGCGTGGAACTGCGGGAAAAGCTCGCGTTCCTGGAGAATCACCCGCATGTGGGCGACATCCGCAGCTTCGGCTTCCTGATGGGCATTGAAATGGTGGAGAATCGGGACACCAAGGAACCGGCCGCCCCCGACAAGCTGACCAGGGTGATCGCCGCCTGTAAGCAGCGCGGCCTGATCATCGGCCGCAACGGGGACACGGTTCCCGGCTACAACAACATCCTGACGCTCTCCCCGCCGTTCTCCACGACCAGCGACGACCTTGATTTCATCGCCCGCGTCCTGCGGGAAGCGTTTGAGGAATTGGCCTAGTACAGGCACAAAATTCTCGATAAAAGCGATACGGCACTGTTTCCCGCGGGCAGCGCGGCCTTTCCAGCCCGTCCCCCTGGGAAAACGGTGCCGTTTTTTTGCAGGAAAAACAGCGGCGAAGTGGAAGTGATGCGGGATGACCTTGCAATCTTGTGCACAAAATGCACGGCGTTGCGTTTGCGATTGGGTTAACATACATACCAAAAGGATGGCGTGAGAATGGATTGGGTCAAACGAATGAATGAGGCGATTCGTTATATCGAAGATCATCTTGCCGACGAGATTGATTACGCGGAAGCGGCCAAAGTGGCCTGCTGCTCTGCGTACCACTTTCAACGCATGTTTTCTTTCATGGCCGAAGTATCGCTGTCGGAATACATCAGGAGACGGCGTCTCACCTTGGCGGCATTTGAACTGCAAAACAGCCGGATCAAAGTCGTGGATGTTGCCCTCAAGTACGGCTATGATTCGCCCGAGGCATTTGCCCGGGCGTTTCAAAACCTGCACGGCACGACGCCGACGGCTGCACGCAGTGCCGGGACAAGACTGAAGGCCTTTCCGCGCATATCCTTTCAATTTTCAATCAAAGGCGCTGTGGAAATGAGCTACAGGATCGAGGACGTCGGCGGATTTTCCCTGGTCGGTTGGAAAGAGCGCGTCAACACGGAACAGGCGTTTCACACGGTGCCCGGCATCTGGAAGGATGCAGGTGAGCGGGGAATTTTTGAA
Source organism: Brevibacillus sp. NL20B1 (assembly GCF_018195675.1). Lineage (NCBI taxonomy): Bacteria > Bacillati > Bacillota > Bacilli > Caryophanales > Paenibacillaceae > Brevibacillus > Brevibacillus sp. NL20B1. The sequence goes on along the minus strand of NZ_JAGTPT010000009.1, from coordinate 52,823 downwards.
AAACTATGGGAGATGCGCAAGGCAAACCACCCGATGTGCGGAATCCTGGGGGTCTGTGCGAATGGAGAATGGGGCAGGAGCGAAGCATTTGACTATATCATGGCGATTGTGTCTGACCAACTGCCGCCAGACGGCATGGTCAAAATGAACGTTCCGGCAGCGACGTGGGCCGTGTTTGAGGTGCCCGGCTCCCCGGACGGTATGCAGGATATCTGGAAACGTCTCTACACGGAGTGGCTTCCCGCCTCCGCCTATGATCTGGCTGATTTGCCCGCAATCGAATGTTATCTGCCAGTCGAAGAGAAGAGAAACGAGCTGTGGATTCCGGTCGTACGAAGACAATCTTGACACGCCGCGGTCAGGATGGTAACGTTATGCTCAATCATAAATCAAAGTAAACAAACAGGATTAATAGGTTATTTCATAACGTTACAAGGAGGATTTGCCATGTCCAAGTCTCGTCCCCTGATTCATGCGGCGGCATCAGCCGCCCTGCTCGCCGCGATCGGCATGCCCACAGCCGTATGGGCCACACCCGCCGTCCCGCCTGTCGCAGCTGTCGTCCAATCGACACCGGCCAAAACCGTTACAAACGAGTGGGCTGCTTACATCGAACGACAGTACGGCGTCAAGCTGTCTGGCGAAGTCACGCCCGCTCAGTTTGCTGCCGCGTTGGGCAGCATTTTGGGGACGGCTTCCGGTCTAACGGAAGCACCACCGTCGATTCCGTCGCTGTTCCCGCAAGGCACAGCTGATGCCGGCAAACTGCCCGTTTGGGAAGCGCTCAGCGCGGCCGTGAAGGCGGCCGAACTGAAGGAACTGGCCTACACCTATACCGAGGAAAAAGTGGCTGCTGCCTGGAAAAAGGCGGGATGGACCTATACGAAGAACGGCGTCGTCCCGCATCAGGCGGCACAGGAATTGGCGGCCGCATTGGACAGCGGACTGGTCGCCCCCGACGCGCTGACGGGCGTAACAGCGAATGCCGCCACGACGGCGGATCTGGCGTATCAACTCCTCGGCAAAGTCGCCGAATTTCACGGTCAAAGCCAGAACGCGCTCGGGTATCTGAGCGATGACGACATCATAGGGAAGCTGGTCCAAGCCTGGAATGAGTCGCAGATCATCCGGGCCGAAGACCTGCAAAAAGTCGTGGACGAAGCGCTCAAGCAAAACCTGATCACCGGCTATAACTTGAAAGACACGCGGTTTGATCCCCATTTTGCTCCGGAGCGCACCATCACTTACGGCCACAGCGACATCGTCCACGCCATCCAGTTGATCGGCCTCCTGCGCAGCGAGAGCATTCAGGCCAGGGTGCAGCTGGAGCCGAAAACGTCCGCATTCGTCTATCTGAAAGAGTGGGGAGAACCGGTCCAGACGGAGGATTACCGTGTGGTGCCGATAGAGAACGGCAACCACATCGCCTACGCCAAAGAGTACGACCTGAGCTTTGAATTTGCCAGCGTCGAGGAGAAGCAGCGCTTTGAGCCGCTCATTCTCCGATACGCCAAACGCAACCAGGAAGACGTGACCGGCCTGTTGAAAGGTTCCTGGTGGCAGCCGCTCTACTATTCGCTGACAGAGCTGGAGGGGTATCCGGTGATCACCAACCACGTGCTGAAGGACGGCCGATTCATCGCCCAGACGTTCACCTTGAGTGAACAGTCACAACAGGTCATCGGCGGGCTGAAGAAAATCAACCCGGCGGTTACGATCTCCAGCTACCAGTTCTGGGTGGATCAGCCGTTTTACCAGTACCTGAAAGGAGAGTACAAGTAATCTAGTCTTGTTCGCCGCGACCTTTGTCCTGCTCGGCCAGATACGCCTTCATCCCGCGGATGACCATGTCGAGAATCACGTCATGCTGGGTCTTGCTGCCGACGCGGGCGCGGATTTGCTCCAGCTCCGCAGCCAGTTCGGAATCCAGGTGCAGATTGATGGTCTTTCCTTTGCTGCGGGGGTGAATCTCGTAATGGCCGGAGCACTGCCGGCCGCTGCCGTCCACTACCGCATCGGTGCCGAGCAGCTTCCGGTCGGGCAAATACAGGCACGGCGCTTCCAAAACGATATGGGTCAGTTCCTCGCTGAACCGGATGGCGAGGGGCTGCCCCTTTTTTTTGTGAAAATCGCGGATTTGCCGCGAGCGCTCCTGATTTTCCGGCGTATTGGCCAGCGTGACGACAGCCAGTTCCATAGTTCCTCCTTACGAGACAGGCAGGCGGGAAGCAGGATGTTCCGGCGGGAGCAGGTCCGCTTCCGGGATTCCGCTCACCACTTCGCCGCTGCTTTCCACCTGCACCGTGTATAGAAAACGATCCACCGCCAGCTCTGCCGAGATGACCACTGCCCATTCCTGCTGCGTTCCCCGCGTGATCCGGACACGGTCCAGCACATCGTACGCCGGCGTCAACAATCCCTTTTCATACAAAAAGCGAAACACGTCCTCGCGTGGGTAGAGAAACCGCTTGTTGCCCTGTTTCCCGGTGAGCAGGGGGAAGGCTTCCCGCTCGTCGATGACGGCGCCGAGGTGTCCTTCATCCGCCCAGCGTTTGATCGTCGCCATGCTGCCCATCCGTCCGTGCCGGGCGGCGAGCAGATCGAGGATTTCCCGCGAGGACAGGTACGCGCTGCGGCGGCGGCGCTGTTCTTCGTACGCGGCCCGCTCCGCTTCCAACTGCTTAAGTTGTTCGGTCGCCTCTGCGATTTGGCGGCGGAGCCGGGCGATCAGCAGGTCGTAATCCTTCATGCCCGCTTCATCCCTTCCACGTTTTGGTAACAGCGTATTCACCGCTGAAACCATTCATGCCATCCGGGTTGAATTGATTTCAGTGGCAAGCTACCGGAAACCGCGATGAAACGATCATAAAACTGTCATTTCCCACATTGATTAATAGCAAGCACCTGCCAGGTGGAAAAAACGTGTGAGGAGGTTGTTGGAAGATGAGCGTCCATCGTGAACCAGCGGCTGCGCGAGCGGAACTGGAACACCGATTCCGGGAAGTGGTCCCGGCGCTGAAGCCGAAAGAAGCAATCGACGAAGCCAACCGCTGTCTGTACTGCTACGACGCCCCCTGTATCAAGGCCTGTCCCACCTCGATCGACATTCCCTCCTTTATCAAAAAGATCGCGACCGGCAATATGTACGGATCAGCCCGAACGATCATGGAAGCCAATCCCGTGGGCGCGAGCTGTGCCCGCGTCTGTCCCACCGAAGTGCTGTGCGAGGGTGCCTGTGTGTTGAATCACGCGTCTCACCCCATCATGATCGGGCGCCTGCAGCGTTACGCCACTGATTGGGCGATGAAAAACGAAGCGGTGCTGTTTCAGGCCGGAGAGAAAAACGGCAAACGGGTGGCCGTTGTCGGTGCAGGGCCGGCAGGGCTGTCGGCAGCGCGGGAGCTGGCGCGGCTGGGTTATGAGGTAACCGTCTACGAGGCGAAGGAAAAAGCGGGCGGCCTCAACACGTACGGCATCGTCTCGTTTCGGCTCCCTCAGGAGATTCCGCTGTGGGAGGCGGAACAAGTCGCGGCGATGGGCGTGACGTTCGTCACCAACACCCGGGTGGGCGAGGACGTACAGCCCGAGGAACTTCTGCAGCAGTATGATTCGGTCCTGCTCGCCGTAGGGATGGGAGCGGTCCCCCCGCTTCACATCGAAGGTGAGGATTTGGACGGCGTGCTGGACGCCATCTCCCTGGTGGAGGAGACGAAAACCAAGCCGCTTACGGACGCGATGATCGGCAAAAAGGTGGTCGTCATCGGCGCGGGCAACACGGCGATTGACGCGGCCACCTGTTCAAAGCGGCTGGGTGCCGCGAACGTCCGGATACTCTACCGGCGGACAGAGCGGGAGATGACCTGTTACCAGTTTGAATACGAGTTCGCCAAGCAGGAGGGCGTGGAATTCCGCTGGCTGGTGGCCCCCACCCGCATTCTGGGCGAAAACGGCCGGGTGACCGGGCTGGAGTTGATACGGATGGAGTTGGGCGAGCCGGATGAAAAGGGACGGAAGCGGCCCGTGCCGGTTCCCGGCAGCCAGTTTGTCATTCAGACGGACTTTGTGGTAAAGGCGATCGGCCAGCAGCGTCACGTGCCTTTGATCGAAGCGTTCGGGCTGGCGCATCGGAACGGGATCGTCCAGGTGGAGGAAGGCACCTACCGCACGTCCAATCCGCGTGTATACGCTGCCGGAGATGTGATCTTCGGAGGCGGCAAGACGGATGCAATGGTGGTCGATGCCGCAAATCACGGCAAACGGGCCGCGCACGCCATCCACGCCGCGCTGAGCGGTCAGGCGCAGCCGGCGTGATGCAGGGAGAAAAGGAGGCGAAGTACCATGGCAGATCTCAGCATCAACCTGGCGGGCATTTCATCCCCCAATCCGTTCTGGCTGGCATCGGCGCCGCCAACCAACTCCGGCTACCAGGTCCAGCGGGCGTTTGAGGCGGGCTGGGGCGGAGCGGTGTGGAAGACGTTGGGTGAGCCGATTATCAACGTCAGTTCCCGGTTTGCCGGCCTGCACGTCGGCGGGCAGCGGATGATCGGCTTCAACAACATCGAGCTGATTACGGATCGTCCGCTCGAGGTGAATCTGAAAGAGATCGAAGAGACGAAAAAGAAATTTCCCAAACACGCACTGATCGCTTCGCTGATGGTGGAAAACAAGCGGGAAGCCTGGCATGAGATTGTGAAAAAAGTGGAGGCTGTCGGTGTGGACGGACTGGAGCTGAATTTCGGCTGTCCGCATGGAATGGCGGAGCGGGGCATGGGCTCGGCGGTCGGTCAGCACCCCGATCTGATCATCCAGCAGGTGGAATGGGTAAAGGAAGTGGCGCAGACCCCCGTCATCGTCAAGCTGACGCCCAATATCACCGACATCCGCTATACCGCTCGGGCGGCAGTGGAAGGCGGAGCGGATGCCATCAGCCTGATCAACACGATCAACAGCTTGATGGGTGTCGATCTGGACAGCTGGCTGCCGATCCCGCACGTGGACGGCAAAGGCGCGCACGGCGGATACTGCGGCCCGGCCGTAAAACCGATCGCCCTCAACATGGTGGCGGAGTGCGCCCGCGATCCGAAGGTAAATGTCCCGATCTCCGGCATCGGCGGAATCTCCACCTGGCGTGACGCCGTCGAGTTTTTGCTGATGGGAGCGACGGGAGTGCAAGTGTGTACAGCGGCGATGCACCACGGTTTTCGCATCGTCGAGGACATGATCGACGGGCTGAACAACTACCTCGATCAGCGCGGCATCAAATCAGTCATGGACATCGTCGGCAAAGCGGTCCACACCTACTCCGACTGGGGCAACCTCAATCTCAACTACAAGGTGGTCGCTCGTATCAACGAAGAGACGTGCATCCATTGCAACAAGTGCCACATCGCCTGCGAAGACACGTCGCACCAATGCATCGACATCGTTTTGGATGAAGCGTCCGGTAAGGAGAGACTGGTCGTCAGGGAGGAGGACTGTGTCGGCTGCAACCTCTGTTCGATCGTCTGTCCGGTGGAGGGGACGATCGAAATGGTGGAGGTGCCGACGGGGCAGCCGCCGCTTTCCTGGAATCAGCGGCAGGCCGCGTTGGCAGCCCAGGGAAACTGCGGGACAGGCTGCGAGTAAGTCATGCGGGTAGGCCTTTTTGCATAGCTTGTACTGACAGGGGGCACGCGCCCGTGCCCATACGCCAATGGAGCGGGGAAGGGAGGAAGCGCGCATGAAAAAAGTGATTCGCGGCGGCACCGTGGTGACAGCCGCCGATACCTACCGGGCGGACGTCTTGATTGAAGGGGAGAGGGTCACGGCCATCGGCAGCGAACTGGAAGCGAACGGCGCAGAGGAGATTGACGCCACCGGCTGTTACGTCCTGCCAGGAGGGATTGATCCGCACACGCATCTCGACATGCCGTTTGGCGGGACTGTAACGGCAGACGACTTTTTTACCGGCACCAAAGCAGCGGCGTTCGGGGGCACGACCACCATCATCGACTTTTGCCTGACGAAAAAAGGGGAGACGCTTCGCTCGGCCATCGCCACCTGGCACGAAAAAGCGCGCGGCAAGGCCGTCATCGACTACGGGTTTCACCTGATGATCGCCGAGGCGAACGACCAGGTGCTGGAAGAGTTGGAGAGCGTGGTCACAACCGAGGGCATCACCTCGCTGAAAGTGTTTATGGCCTATAAAAACGTGTTTCAGGCGGACGACGAGACGCTGTTTAAAACGCTCGTGCGCGCAAGAGAACTGGGGGCGCTGGTGCAGGTGCACGCAGAGAACGGGGACGTGCTGGACTACCTGACCAAGAAAGCGCTGAAGGAAGGAAATACCGCGCCGATCTACCACGCCCTGACCCGACCGCCGGAAGCGGAAGGAGAAGCGACCGGGCGGGCCATCGCACTGACCGCCTTGGCCGATGCCCAACTGTACGTCGTCCACGTCTCCTGCGCGGCGGCCGTGCAGCGAATCGCGGAAGCGCGTGAACGGGGACTCAACGTCTTCGGCGAGACCTGCCCGCAGTATCTGGCGCTTGACATCACCGCCCTTGAAAAGCCTGGTTTTGAAGGGGCCAAATACGTCTGGTCACCGCCGCTGCGCGAAAAGTGGAACCAGGACGTGCTGTGGAACGCGCTGAAAAACGGCATCCTGCAGACGGTCGGATCGGACCACTGCTCATTCAACTATATCGGCCAAAAAGAGCTGGGCCGGGACGACTTTACGAAGATTCCCAACGGCGGGCCGCTGATCGAGGACCGCTTGACCATCCTTTATTCCGAAGGCGTCCGTCAAGGGCGAATCAGTCTGAACCAGTTCGTCGACGTTTGCTCGACAAAGGCGGCCAAACTGTTCGGGATGTTCCCGAGAAAAGGCACCATTGCCGTGGGTTCTGACGCGGACATCGTCATCTTCGATCCGCGCGTCAAACGGACGATCTCCGCGAAGACCCACCACATGAACGTCGATTACAACCCGTTTGAAGGCATGGAGGTATACGGCGAGATCGTCTCTGTCCTGTCGCGGGGAGCGTTTGTTGTACGTGACAAGCAGTTTGTCGGCCAGGCGGGTGCGGGACAATTCATCAAGCGCGCCGCGTTTGAACGGCCGTAACAGGAAGGAGGAAGACAGCATGGGAAACAAGGTGACGATTGGGCTGATCCAGGCGAAAAACGACGTGCACGGGGACGAACCGGTGCACGTCCACAAGGAAAAGGCAATCGAAAAACACGTGCGGATGGTCCGCGAAGCGGCGGCAAAGGGAGCCCAGATCATCTGTCTGCAGGAAATCTTCTTCGGCCCGTATTTTTGCGCCGAACAAAACACCAAGTGGTATGAGGCGGCCGAAGAAGTGCCCGACGGCCCGACGACGCAGCTCTTTCAGTCGTTGGCACGCGAACTGGGGACGGTAATCATTCTGCCCGTGTACGAAAAGGTGGGCATCGGGACCTACTACAACACGGCAGCGGTAATTGACGCGGACGGGACGTACCTCGGCAAGTACCGCAAGCAGCACATACCGCACGTGGCGGCGGGCGGCAACGGCTGCGGATTTTGGGAAAAGTACTACTTCAAACCGGGCAATCTGGGGTACCCGGTGTTTGACACGGCGTTTGCCAAGGTGGGCGTCTACATCTGCTACGACCGCCATTTTCCCGAAGGGGCACGGCTGCTCGGCCTGAACGGGGCGGAGATCGTCTTCAACCCGTCGGCCACGGTGGCCGGTCTTTCCGAGTACCTCTGGAAGCTGGAGCAGCCCGCCCACGCCGTCGCCAACGGATACTACGTGGCGGCGATCAACAGGGTGGGGGTGGAACCCCCGTGGAATATGGGCGAGTTTTACGGACAGTCCTACCTCGTCGATCCGCGCGGGCAAATTGTCGCCATCGGCAGCCGCGACCAGGACGAAGTGGTCATCGCCGAGATGGATAAACACCTGATCCATGAAGTGCGCAATACCTGGCAGTTTTATCGCGACCGCAGACCGGAGACGTACGAGGACATGGTCAAACTCCTTCCGTAACGCGGATCAACCATACGGCAGGGCGATGCTGCAGGCTTCTGACAGCCAGGCCTGCTCGCCCTGCCCTTCTCTGTCAGCCTGCGCCCGGCCAGGTGCAGATGCCGCCGGACGAATCGCGTCGGACGCGCCGGGCAGGGTGTTTTCATCTGCCGATGGTGTCCTCATGATTGTTCAGATAAGGGGAGGCGGGCATGAAGCAGATTGTTTATCGCGGGGTGGAGTACAAGGAAGCGCTGCGCGTAGTGGCGGCCCAGCGTTACGAGCGGGAGGAACGGCGCAGGTTCGTCAACGGCGCCAGTGCAAAAGCCGTATTTGGCCCCGGCGTCTACCTGGTCAGCAACCCGAAGATCGCCGCACAGTACGCGATCTGTCACGCGGAAACCACCTGGGATCAGGCTGCCATCCTCGCCCAGGAAGTGGAGGTGGACGGACTGGCGGAGCTGGACGAGCGATACGGGGAGAACGAACTGCGGGCGGACGCCCTGCGCTGGCGTCATACGCCGGAGCAGTTGTCGCGTTTGTCAGCAGCGAAATGTCACGAGGAATGGCTGGAGTGGACCGGGGATGAGATCCGGGCCTTTCTGCTGGATAGGGGCTTTGCCGGGATCCGCTACCGCATCAGCCGGGAGCTCACCTATTATGTCTGTTACAAGCCGCACGAGCAGATCAGCCGCATTTCACTGCTGACCGTGTTTGACATACCGGAATAGTCAGAAAGTATCGACTTGCCTACCCCTTTTTTGGTAGAATTAGACAACAAGCGACATTTTTCTCAGAGGTCCGTCCGATTTGTCAGGACTTCTGGCGCATTTATATTTGTGACATCATTCCTGCGATTCTGCCAGGGAAAAAAGGGGATGGCAAAAACATATGAAGCTGCTTCGCAATCTGAGCACACGGGCAAAGCTGTTCAATCTGGTCATGCTGATGGTCACGTTTCTGCTGATCGTCGGGGGGGCCGGGTACTGGCACCTGAATCGGGCAGAAATGCGAATGGGAGCGATGTACCAGGATCAACTGCTGCCGATCAAGAGCATCAATGACTTGCGCGCCCAAACCCGGGCGATCGAAGCCAGCGTGTACAAGATGATCCTGGAGACCAGTCCTACGAAACAGCTCGAAATCAAACAACAGATCGAGACGCGCATCAAGGATTCCAATCAGTTGTTGACGCAGTTGGAACAAAGCAATCTGGACAAGCGGGAAACAGCGTTTCTCCAGACGTTGAAGGACTTGAACGAAAAGTACCAGGGTGATCGCACCCGGGTTATCCAGTTGATCGAAGAAGGCAACCAGGATGAGGCGTACAATTATTTTCGCGCGACGGAAGCGACACTGGACGGCATCAACCAGGAATTGAAGTCGTGGGCGGATTACAACTCGCAGACGGCCGAAGACATTCACCGTCAAAATACGCAGGAATCGCGGGAGGCGGAGATGACGCTGATCATCACCATCGGAGCGGCTCTGCTGCTGGCGATGTCCATCGGGTACGTGATCGCCCGGATGATCGCCGATCCGCTGAAGAAAGTAGCGTCCAAACTGGATGAGTTGGCCGGGGGTGATCTGACCGTGCAGCCGGTCGACTTTGAGGGCAAGGACGAGGTGGGCACGCTGGGACAGGCCTTCAACAAGCTGGTCATTCAGCTTCGCTCGTTGATCGGCGAGGTGAAGCTGGCGGGCGAGCAGGTGGCGGCTTCGTCCGAGCAGTTGACGTCCAGTGCCGAGCAGACGGCCAAGGCCGCCGAACAAGCTGCCGCCGCCATCCAGGAAATCGCGACCGGCTCCGAAGTGCAGACGCAGCGGACTGCGGAGAGCGTGCGGGTCATGGAGGAGTTGGGCACGGCCATCCAGCGGATTGCCGCGACCGCCGGCACCGTCTCCGAGTCTTCGGTGCGGGCGGCGCAAGAGGCGGAACAGGGCAACGAATACATCGTCAAGGCCGTGGAACAAATGTCTGCTGTCCAAGCGGCGGTGAATCGCGCCGCCGAGATGGTGACACTGCTGGGGGCTCGTTCGGAAGCGATCGGCGAAATCGTTCAGGTGATCACCGGCATTGCGTCGCAGACCAACCTGCTCGCCCTGAACGCTGCGATCGAAGCGGCGCGGGCCGGCGAACAAGGCAGGGGATTTGCCGTCGTGGCCGACGAAGTGCGCAAGCTGGCAGAGCAGTCCGAGAATTCGGCGCAGGAGATCGCCCGCCTCATTGGCGATATTCAGCTTGAGACCGGCCAGGTGATTGCCGCGATGAACCAGGGCACAGCGGAGACGGAGGCGGGCAGCGTGGCGGTTCGGGAAGCGGGTATGGCGTTTCAGCGCATCGTTAGCGCAGCCCAGGCGGTCGCCGAGCAGATTCAGGAGGTCTCGGCGGCAACTGAGCAGATGACGGCAGGTGTCCAGCAGGTCGCCTCGTCCATGGATGAAATGAATCGTCTGGCGCAGGAAGCGGCCGTTCACACCCAGGGTGCAGCTGCCAACTCCGAGGAACAGCTCGCCTCCATGCAGGAAATCGCACGTTCGAGCGAAAATCTGAACCGTCTGTCGCAGCAATTGCAGCAGATGATCAGCCGGTTCATCACCTGATCGAACAAAACAAAGACTGGCAGGACGTTTGGTTCTGCCAGTCTTTTTTGCGCGCCGCTCAGGAAGCCTGCTGCTCGACGCTTCGGGCGGTGATGTTCTCGTAGTCTGCTGCGCTCATCCGGTTCGGGGTGTTTTTCATCAGCCAGGTGTAGATGACGAGGGAAATCAACAGGCCGCAGGTCCAGGCGTTGTCCCAGACAATGGTCAGGCCGGGGATCAGCTTGCAGACAAACGGCACGGCGATGCCGATCAGCATGGCCCAGATGGCCCGCATGTTATAACCGCTTTTGTACGAATACATGCCGTTCAGCCGGTACAGTTCAACCAGATGGATGCGCCGTTTGCGCACCAGCCAGTAATCGGCGATGGCGATCCCGTCGATGGGACCGAGCAGAGCCCCGTACGTCCCCAACCAGAGGAAGATGTAGTTGCTGAAGTTCTCCAGGATGTACCATGGCTGCATCAGCAGGGCGATGATTCCGGTGAGGATCGCTCCGGCGCCAAACGACATCCGGCGCGGTACCAGGTTTTCAAAGGCGCGGGCCGGTGCCACGACGTTGGCTGCCACGTTTGTCGTCAGCGTCGCCAAAATAATCCCCAATGTTCCCAAAAAGATCGCCAGCGGGGAGAATTTGGCCAGCACCGCTGCCGGGTCCCAGATGGCTTCTCCGTAGATGACCACTGTGGCGGATGCTACGGCCACGCCGATGAACGAGAACCCGCCCATGGTAGTCGGCAGGGCGACGGACTGTCCGACCATTTGGGCTTTCTGACTCTTGGCGTAACGGCAGAAGTCCGGGATGTTCAGCGCCATCGTCGACCAGAAGGCGATCGCGCCCGTCAAGGCGGGGAAAAACACCTTCAGGAAGTCGGCGGTCGTGGTCAGTTTGGACGGAGCGGAGAGCATCGGTCCCCAGCCGCCCGCTTTGGTGATCGCCCAGACGAGCAGCGCCAGGCCCATGACAATCAGTGTGGGCGCGGCCCAGAACTCCATCCGTCTGATCGCTTCCGGCCCGCGGTAGGCGATCCAGACGTTCAGCGCCCAGAAGCCAAAAAAGGCGATCCAGGTGTGGCCGGGAACGTTGCCCCAGCCGCCCAACGATTGCAGCAGGGTGTCGATGGCCGTCCCGCCAAACCAGCAGTTGATGCCGAACCATCCCGCGCCGATCAAACCGCGGGCCAAGGCGGGAATGTGAGCCCCTTTGGAGCCAAACCAAAGACGGGCGAAGACCGGATACGGAATGCCAAATTTCGTTCCGGCGTGAGAGTTGAGCAAAATAGGAATGAGGACGATACAGTTGCCGAGAATGATCGTCAAAATGGCCTGCCACCAGTTCATGCCAAGCGAGATGAGCCCGGCTGCCATCGCATAGGTGGGCAGACAGATGGACATGCCGATCCAGAGACTGGCGAAGTTGTAGGTGGTCCAGCTGTGCTCCTCCCGGTTTGTGGGACGGAGGCCGTCGTTGTACAGCGGACTATCCCGGATCAAATTTTCGCCATCTTTCGTCAACGTGACGATGCCGTCCACCTCTACCTGTGTCTTCATCGCAATCCCTCCTTTTGTGAATAATCCCGAGCGCGGCCAAGCCGATCGGTTGTCTTGGGCGCCGGATGCTACATTATATTGGGCTGTATGACCTGTGATTACAGAATTTTCGGACATTAAAAAGCCCGGAACAAGCTGTTCCGGGTTCGGTTGTTGCTGTCGAACACAGTCGATTATTTGGGAAAATATTCCTTCCAGCGACGATCCACCAGAGCGGCGATGTCGGGCCGGGTCTCCACTTCATCGGGATAAAACGGCTTCATTCGGGCATCGACGATGAGCGGTCCCTCGTACCGGATCTTGTTGCGGACAATCGTCGAACGGGCGTACAGGTCGTGAGCCGGGTCGAAGCGGGTAAAGACGGTCCAGAGGAAGCGGCTCTGGCTCTCGGCGATGGACGCGTCATCCACGATGCAGATCATCGGCCAGTCGCTCAGGTGCTCGTTGGCGTAGGGCAGCAGTTCTTCCCCCAGTTCCGGCCGTTCTTCAAAACCGGGGCCAGAAATGACCAGACAGCCCGGGCAGAACGCTTCGATTTTGGCAATGCCGGGGATGCCTTCGCCGCTGTACGCGTGCGGCAGCTCACGCACCGGATCGCCGATGCCCAGCATGACTCCCTTGGAGCCATGGTTGAACTTGCGGCCTGTGTAGTCGAGCGTATCGTTTGACGTGTCGTTTACAATCAAGAGGTCGCGCTCCGGCTGGAAGCGGGCGAGCACGATTTCCAACAAGTGCTTGAAATTGCTCAGGTCGCACGGAACGTCCGTCACCATCAAAAACTTGGTCAGGGTCAGCTGTCCTTCACCCAGGATGCGAAACGCGTGGGCCATCGCTTCCTTGTAATAGCTCTCCCTGACGATCGCTCCGGCCAGTGCGTGGAAACCGGTCTCGCCGTATGTCCACAGCGCCTTGACGCCGGGCATGACGATCGGGAAGAGCGGGGACAGCAGCCGCTGCAGGTACTCTCCGATGAAGAAGTCTTCCTGCCGAGGCTTGCCGACGACTGTGGCCGGGTAGATCGCGTCTTTGCGCCGCCACATCTGCTTTACGTGGAAGACAGGAAAGTCGTGCGTCCAGGAATAGTAACCAAAATGGTCGCCGAACGGTCCTTCCGGTCGGCGCGTGTGCGGCGGGACTTCTCCGGCAAAGACGAACTCCGCTTCCGCCACGATCCGGTGCGGATGGTTGGGTACTTCGGCCATATGCAGCTTGTCACCCATCAGCAGCGAAGCGAATACCAATTCCGGCACCATCTCTGGCAGCGGCGCGATGGCCGAAATGATCAGCGCCGGTGGTCCGCCGATCGTGAGCGTCACAGGGAGCGGCTGGTTCCGCTTTTCCGCCTCGTGGTAGTGGAAACCGCCGCCTTTGTGAATCTGCCAGTGCATGCCGGTCGTGTTTTTGTCGTAGATCTGGATGCGGTACATGCCCAGGTTGTGTTCTTTGGTCTCGGGGTGCTCCGTGTAGACGAGCGGCAGGGTGACGAACGGACCGCCGTCCAGATGCCAGCTTGTGAGCGCCGGCAATTGGGTCATGTCCACGTCGGTCGTGGACAGCTCCATGACCGGTGCTTTGGATTGCGGCACGGTTCTGGTCCCGGTGCGCAAGATTCCCATGAGCGGCGAACGCAGTTCCCACAATCCCGACAGCTTGGGCGGCAGGAGCTTGTCCAGGCCGTTCACCAGCTCCCGGATGATCGACTCCGGTCTGGGGCCAAACGCCATGTCGACCCGCTCCACCGTCCCAAACAGGTTGGTGACGACGGGAAATGATTTGCCTTTTACATTGGTAAACAGAAGTGCTGGTCCTCCGTCTTCAATCACGCGGCGGTGAATTTCCGCCAATTCCAAATACGGGTCAACCGGCGCGTCGATTTCCACCAACTGGCCGGATCGCCGCAGTTGTTCCATAAACGTACGCAGATTTGCGTGCATCTGTCGTAACCTCCACATCCGCTTCAATTCCCTCTCTACTGTACACGAACGGCGCTGGCGAATCTACCTTTTTTCCTGCGGGGGATGGTAAGATGAACGAGAGGTGAACCAACGATGATTTCAGCACGATTGCGCCTGACGCTGCAAACGCGAATGATTCTGCTGATGACGCTTGTCATCATCGTCTTGATCGGATCGATGGGCGCGGTGTTTTCTTCGATGATTGCGGCCACGATCGAAGACCAGGTGGGAAAACGCGCCCTGAGCGTGGCCAAGATCATGGCCAATCTGCCGCAGGTGCGCGGCGCTTTTGCCACCGGCCACCCCACGCAGATTATCCAGCCGATCGCGGAGAATGTGCGCATGCAAGCGGACGCCGAGTTCGTCGTGGTGGGAGACCGGAACGGGATACGCGTTGCCCATCCGCTGCCGGACCGCATCGGCCGGGAAATGGTGGGCGGCGACAACGAACCGGCGCTGCTGCACGGCCAGTCTTACGTCTCCAAAGCCGTGGGCAGCCTGGGGCCGTCATTGCGGGGAAAAGTGCCGATTCATAACGACACAGGGGACGTGATCGGGGTCGTCTCGGTCGGCTTTCTGCTGGAGGATATCGAAGCGGCGATCGACAGCTACCAGCAAAGGGTGATGCTGATTCTTGCCCTTGGCGTTCTGTTTGGCACGGCCGGTGCGATCTGGCTGAGCCGGTACGTCAAGCGGGCCATCCTCGGCCTGGAGCCGGAGGAGATCGCCTCCTTGTACATGGAGCGAAATGCCGTGCTGGAATCGGTCCGCGAGGGGATTATCGCCATCAACCGCCACGGCAAGGTGACGATGGCCAACAAGGCAGCGATCCAGATTCTGGACCTGCCGGACGAAGAACTGCGGGACAAGCCGATCCTGGAGCTTTTGCCGGACAGCCGGATGCTGGAGGTGCTGGAGTCCGGGGAGCATCAGTTGGACCGGGAGAGCACGATTGCCGGAAAAGAGATCATCGTCAACCGCGTACCGATCAAGTGGATGGGCAAGGTGGTCGGCGTCGTCAGCAGCTTCCGCCTCAAATCGGAAATTGACCAGTTGACGTCCGAACTGTCCCAGGCGCGGCGGTATGCGGACGTGCTGCGAGCGCAGACGCACGAATTTCACAATCTTCTGTATACGATCTCCGGCCTGCTGCAGTTGGGGTCGATTCAGGAAGCGATCGAACTGATCACGAGTGAGACTTCGGCGGAGCAGGAACTGGTCCTGTTCCTCGCCAAGCAGGTGCCTGACCCGCTGATCGGGGCGCTGCTGTTGGGCATGCACAATCGGGCCAAGGAACTGAAAATTCAGTTTTCTGTCAATCGGGACAGCCGGTTGAAGGAGCTGCCGCCCGACATCAATCGGCAGCAGGTGGTCGTAATGCTGGGCAACCTGATACAAAACGCATTGGAAGCAGTTGGGGAGATGAAATCCGGCCCCAAAGTGGTGGAATGCTACCTGTCGGACGCCGGCAGCGAGATTTTGTTTGAAGTGGAAGACTCCGGGCCGGGCGTGGACGACTCGATGCGGGAGAAGATTTTTGAGCACGGCTTTTCGACCAAACCGGGCGAGCATCGCGGCATCGGGCTGGCCAAGGTGAAAGGCATCGTCGAGGAGTTGGGCGGGTACATTCTGATCGGAAAAAGCGAGTGGGGCGGCGCGTTGTTTACGGTGTCGCTCGGCAAAAGAACGGAGGGAAAAGCATGAAGCCCGTAGAGGTAGTAATCGTGGAAGATGACATTCGCATCATTGACATTAATCGGCGGTTTGTGGAAAAGATCGAAGGATTTCGCGTCATCGCCACCGCGACCAGCGGGGAGGAGGCCAAGGAACTGATCGCCCGTGCCAAGCCGCACCTGGTCCTCTTGGACGTCTATCTGCCGGACACGTTGGGGACCGAGCTGGTCTGGCAGATGAGGCAGCAGCATCGCGAGTTGGACATTATCATGATCACTGCCGCCAAGGAGATCGAGATGGTGCAGCACGCCCTGCGCGGCGGGGTGTACGACTACATCGTCAAACCGCTGGTGTTTGAACGCTTCCGCGAACGGTTGGAGAGCTACCGGGAGCATTTCTGGCGCACCCGGGAAGCGGGCGAGGTGGACCAGGAAGAGATCGACCGGATGTTGACCCGGCGGCTTGCGAGCGCGAAGCCGCGCGATTCGCTCATTCCCAAGGGGATTGACGCGCTTACACTGGACAAGGTGATCAGCGCCATCAAACGGGCGGACAAGTTGGGCCTCTCCGCCGAAGAGGTGGGCCGGGAGATTGGCACCAGCCGCACCACGGCGCGCCGCTACCTGGAGTACCTGGTGGCAGAAGGAAAAGCGCAGGCCGATCTGGTGTACGGTACCGTAGGACGGCCGGAGCGAAAATACAAGTTACTGTGAGATGGATTCCCGGACGCGGGACGCCAGCGGTGCACAATATGAACAAAATGAACAAAATATTCAAAATATTACTTATGAACATAAACTGTTCAGCCTCCCTCCAGCGTGCTACGTTTATCTCAGTTTTGGATGCGCTTACAAAAAACGTTGGAGAAGGGGGCTTCAGTATGAAAAAACGAATCACTCTGACAGCGCTGTCCGTCGTCATAAGCCTGGCGCTTGCCGCGTGCGGCGGGGGGAACGGCACAAATAGCACTGCCACCGGGCAGGGGGGCTCGGCTGGTTCCGGATATCCGGACAAGCCGATCGTCATCGTCGCTCCGTCCGGCGCGGGAGGGGGCTGGGACAAGACCGCCCGCTCCGTCGCCAAGGTGCTCGGCGAGAGCAAGCTGGTCAATCAGGCGATCACGGTGGAAAACAAGCCGGGCGGCGGCGGTGTGGTCTTTCTCGCCGATTACGTCAGCAAGGAAAAAGGGAACGCGTACCGGCTGTTTGTCAACTCACCGCCAATCTTGATCAACCACAACAAGAAGGAGGGCAACAGCCCGTTTGGGTTCCGCGACGTCACTCCGCTGGCACAGTTGACCAGGGATTACGGCGCCCTCGTGGTCAAGGCGGACTCGCCGTATCAGGACGTGAAGAGCCTGCTTGCGGCCATCAAGGAAAATCCGTCTGCCGTCACAGTGGCGGGCGGGTCGGCTCCCGGCTCGATGGATCATCTGATCGCTGTATTGCCGGCAGCCAAATACGGTATTGATCCGAAAGCAGTCAAATACGTCTCCTACGACGGCGGCGGCGAAGCGATGGCGGCGCTGCTCGGCGGCAACGCGGACATGATCGCGACTGACGCATCCAGCGTGGGCGAGTACCTGAAAGCGGGCAAAATCCGTGTGCTGGGCATCACGTCTCCCGAACGGCTGGGCGGTGACCTGAAGGACGTGCCGACGCTGATAGAGCAGGGGATTGACGCCGAATTTAACATTTGGCGCGGCGTATTTGGCCCGGCTCAGATGCCGGCTGACGCCAAGGCCTATTGGGATGCCAAATTAAAGGAACTGTCCGAGAGCGAGGCGTGGAAAAAAGAGCTGGCTGTAAACGGCTGGGAGAGCGAATACCGGGATTCCGCCAGCTTTACAGCTTTCCTCGAAGAGCAGGACAAATTGGTCAAGGAGCTGTTGACTTCTCTGGGAATGTCCAAGTAAGGAGAGGGCAGCCCTCTCCATTCTGCGGTCTTTTTCATTCATCATGAGGAGGTAACCATGAACAAGACATTTGATCGCACCAGCAGCATCCTCTTTGCCTTGATCGGGGCACTGTTTGTCGCGGAAAGCCGCAACATTTCCACCAGCGCCTACGGCAGCGAAGTTGGCCCCAACCTGTTTCCGATGGGGCTGGGCATCATCCTGATCCTGCTGAGTCTTCGCCTGTTTTGGGAGACGTTCCGCTACCGGGAGTCGGTCACGTCTGCTGTCGTGCTCCGACACAAGCGCTTTTTGCTGATGTTATTGGCGACCGTTTTGTACGCCTGGTTTTTGGAGGATATTGGTTACGTCATCAGCACGTTTTTCTTTTTGCTGGCCGGGTTTCGGCTGATGGGCAGCGCCAGTTGGTGGAAGTCGGCCGCTGTCGCGCTTGCCTTTTCTGGCGGGGTCTACGCCGTCTACGTGCACATCCTGAAAGGAACGCTGCCAGGTTTTCCGACCTGGCTTGGCTTGTAGGGAGGGAGACGCATGGAAGCTTTGCAGTATTTGGCGGATGGCTTCACGATTGCCCTGCAATGGCACAATCTCGTCTACGCCTTTGTCGGTGTGCTGATCGGGACGTCGGTCGGGGTGCTGCCCGGCATCGGCCCGATGAGCGGGGTGGCGCTGCTGCTGCCGGTTACCGCCTCGCTGACAAACGGGCTGTCTCCCGAACAGGCCGCAGCAAGTGCGCTGATCCTCCTCGCGGGAGTTTACTATGGCGCGATGTACGGCGGTTCCACCACGTCGATCCTGCTCAATACGCCCGGCGAGTCATCCTCCGTCGTTACGACGCTGGACGGCTATCAGATGGCGCGGCAGGGGCGCGCGGGAGCTGCCCTGTCGATTGCGGCAATCGGTTCATTCGTCGCCGGTATAGTGGCGCTGGTGGCCCTGGTGTTTTTGGCGCAGCCGCTGTCCGAAGTGGCCCTCACGTTCGGCCCGGCCGAATACTTTTCGCTGATGATACTGGGGCTGTGCGCGGTCAGCGGCCTGGGCGGGAAGTCGATGACCAAGGCGCTGATCATGACCGTCTTCGGCCTGTTGCTGGCGACGATCGGTATCGACAACGTGTCCGGCGTAGCGCGGTTTACCTACGATATCCCCGACCTGTACCAAGGGTTGGAATTCCTGACGATTGCCGTCGGGCTGTTTGCGCTCGGCGAAGTGTTCAAGACCATTCTCGAGGCGGACGGAACGGAAGCGCAACTGATCAAGGTGGACCGCATCCTGCCGACCAAAGCGGACTTGAAGCGAAGTGCCGCCCCGATCGCAAGGGGGTCCCTGCTGGGCTTTTTCATCGGCCTCCTGCCGGGCGCGGGCGCGACGCTGGCGTCGTTCTTTTCCTATATCGTGGAGAAAAAGGTGAGCAGACAGCCGGAACGGTTCGGCAAAGGGGCGATTGAAGGTGTGGCCGCTCCGGAGTCGGCCAACAACGCGGCGTCCGGCGGAGCGATGATTCCGCTGCTTACCCTCGGGATTCCCGGCTCCGGGACGACGGCGATCCTCATGGGAGCGCTCCTGATGTACAATGTCCAGCCCGGTCCGCTGCTCTTTTCCGATCACCCGCAGGTGGCCTGGGGGCTGATCGCCAGCATGTTCATCGGCAACGTAATGCTGCTGATACTCAACCTGCCGCTGGTCAAAGTCTTTGCCAAAATCATCGAGACGCCCCCGCAGTACCTGATTCCGCTGATCATCGCGATTTCCGTGTTCGGTGTCTACGCGGTGCAGATCAGCACGTTTGACCTGATGCTGCTGATCGCCTGCGGGGTGGCGGGGTATCTGCTGGCGAAAAACGATTTCCCGCTTGCGCCATTGGTGCTGGGCCTGGTATTGGGACCAATGATTGAAAACAACATGCGGCGCGCCCTCACGACATCCAATGGCGACTTCCTGATTTTCCTGCAAAAGCCGTTGTCTGCGATCTTTCTCGCCTGTGCGTTGTTGTGGCTGGTCGTGCCGATGATATTGAAACTGCGCGGCCGTCAGGTAGTCGTCAACGAAGAAGCGTAGCCCGTCCCGTTTTCCCCTGTCGACAAAAAACAGCTTGACAGGCGACCAGCGGTATTCTATTCTTGGAAAAATTCCGCAGACATGTTCGGTTGGCTGCATCGAGCTTTATTTCGGAGAAGGAGGAGTATTGCATCATGCTGGAGATTGCTCCTGTCACGCTGGAAGGGGAAAGGGTGCGGCTGGAACCGCTCGGCCGCCATCATGTGGACGGCCTGTGGGAAGCGGGACGATACGAACAGATATGGACATACATGTCGGTCGTGTTTCGGCAGCCGACAGATGCGGAGCAGTTCGTGAACCAGGCATTGCAGGCGCAGGAGGCGGGAACCGAACTGCCATTTGCGATTGTGGATCGCCGGAACGAAAAAGTAATAGGCAGTACCCGTTTTCTCAACATTTCTCGCAAGGACCGGGGACTGGAGATCGGCTTTACCTGGCTGACCCCGTCCGTATGGAAGACGCAGGTTAACACAGAGTGCAAGTGGCTGCTGTTGCGCCACTGTTTTGAAACCTTGGGCTGCATTCGCGTCCAGTTAAAGACGGACGCCCGCAATCTCAACTCGCAGCGGGCGATCCAGCGCATCGGCGGCGTCCGCGAAGGCGTGCTGCGCAATCACATGATTGTCCGCGACGGATACATCCGCGACTCCGTCTACTTCAGCATCCTTGATCGAGAGTGGCCGGCGGTGAAGAAGAAATTGCAATTGTTGCTGTTTGGTGAATAACGGCCCGTTCCGATTGTGGCCGTCCCGTAATGGTGTGTACAATAAGCGTGTGCAACACTGTTACGGGAATGAGGGCTGCGATGAATCGGACACATGCTTTGGCCAGATGCGTGCTGATAGTTGGCGATCTGGCCGCTTTTCTGCTCTTTACCTACTACGGAAAACGGGCCCACGGGCTGCCTGCCGACGCTGCGGGGATTTTGGCGACGGCTGCTCCGTTTTTGCTCAGCTGGCTGGCCGCCGCGCTGTTGTTGGGGGTTTACCGCCCCCATAGGTACGAGCGGCCGGGAAAACTGATCCTCATCACTGTGGCGGCGTGGACGGTGGCAGCGCCGATTGGCCTCATCATCCGCGCACTGTGGCTGGGCACGCCGATCACGCTGATGTTCGCGGTGGTCGCGTATGGGCTCATGCTCATGTTTCTGCTTGGTTGGCGCATCCCCTTTGGATTCGTTCACACGCTGATTCGCCGCCGGAATACGCCGCGCTGATAAAAGCCCGGAACTTCGGAGACGCTAGCCAGTGACGACAATCCAGGGGAGGTGTGCACATGGGCAAGAACAACAACAGCAAAGACCTCGGGAAAAATCGCGGGAAGACGCTGGATGAGCACGATCAGAACACCAATCTGCGTCAGTCCCAGCACAATGATCGGAACAAGCAGGAGTAACTAAAAACCGCCGGTGAATCCGGCGGTTTTTGTTTGCAGACAAAGTCCGGGGTGTCATGGGTGATGGTGCCCGCTCGCACCCCTGACGATCGGCAAAAAAAGTGGACAGTGTCCTGACGTGGTGCAGGCCTCCGGCCAGGAACGTATGGGAAAAGCGATTTTTGCAACGACAAACCAACTGCATAGAGGGAGTTTCCAGGCAGACCGACTTGCGGGCCCAACCGAGTGGAGCAGCGATTTGCAGGCTTGGCGGAGCCGCATCGGCTAGTGATATAATAGGGGGAGTTTCTCAACAAGTGGGGGGAGCAACCGTGACCGAACCGATGCAGGATGTACAGCAGGTGACGCTGTCGACACAGGCGTTTTTGATTTTGTGCCGCCTGTTCGACGGCTGCTACGATGATATGAAACAGCAGGAATCGATGCAAGATCTGGTGGAATCCATTGCCGATATTTTGTTGGCAGGAGTGCAGGAGCTGGAAGGGCGACAGACAAAGCCGAGAACGGTCACGTTCCCGCTGACGCTGCCGCAATCGTTTTTGCTTCGCCGCCTGGCGCACGAGATGCTGGCTCGCGTGCCGGAGGGCCAGGAGGACAACATGACAAGCTGGCTGCAGGAGTGTGTGTCAGCACTGACAGGAGGGGCAGGGGCATATGGGACCCCGGCAACCTGAACTGCACGTCATCACCAGCGGCAGGCAGTCCCTCAATGAAGTGCTGAGGGTGGCGGAGGCCGCCTTTTTGGTCGGGATGGACTACCTGCACATCCGTGAAAAGCAGCGGACTGCCCGGGAATGCATGGAGTGGGTGGAAGCGCTGGCCCAGGTCATGCCCCGTGAGCGAATTCTGGTCAACGACCGGGTAGACGTGGCAGCGGCGGCCGGGTGCAGGGGCGCTCATCTCGCGTACCACAGCTTGACCCCGGCGGAAGCCCGCCGTGTGTTAAAGCCGGGGCAGCAGATCGGCCGATCCGTTCATTCGCTGGCCGAAGCCAAGCAGGCGGCTGCGGAGGGAGCGGATTACCTCTTGTACGGCCATATTTTTCCGAGTGCGTCCAAACCCGGTCTGGAGCCGCGCGGAACGGATGAATTGCGTAAGATCGCTGCGCAGGTGAAGATTCCCGTCATCGGCATAGGCGGGATCACGCCGGAAAACGCCTCTCATGTGCTGGCAGCAGGCTCAGCGGGTATCGCTGTGCTGTCCGGCATTACAGCGGCGAGTGACCCGCAGGCGGCGGCGCGTGCGTACCGGGAGGCGCTGGATCGATGGAAGGAGAGTCAGAGATGAGAGACCGTGAACGCTTGCGGAAAAGCATGCAGGTCTATTTTGTGGTGGGCACGCAGGATTGCGGTTTCTCGCCCGAGCGTACGCTGGCCATTGTCCGCGAGGCATTGGCCGGCGGCGTCGGGATGCTGCAGCTGCGGGACAAGGGGAGCCGTTTGACGGACGAAGAGCGGTACCGTCTCGGCCTGGAAATGCGGGCCTTGTGCCGGCAGTACGGTGCGTTGTTTGTCGTCAATGACGACGTATCATTGGCAGTGCGGCTGAAGGCGGACGGGGTCCACGTCGGACAGGACGACATGCCGCTCGCCCAGGTGCGGGAGTTGGTTGGCGAGCAGATGTACATAGGCGTATCTGCCGGGACGGTGGAGGAAGCACTTGCTGCCCAGGCAGGCGGAGCCGACTGCCTGGGAGTCGGCGCGATGTATGCCACCGCATCCAAAGCGGACGCCGGGGAGCCGATTGGTCCTGAGGGACTGCGAGCCATCCGCGAGGCTGTCGGCAGCGGACTGCCGATCGTCGGCATCGGCGGCATCACGCTGGAGAATGCGCGGAACGTACTGGCGGCAGGAGCGGATGGCGTCGCCGTCATCAGCGCAATCACTCGTGCCTCGTCGCCCGCCGAAGCGGCCAGAGAACTGAAACGCATCGCGACAGATGCGGCGAAAGGGCAGTCAAGCTGAGCGCATAACGTACAATAACCAACAAAACAGTGCCCTCCCAAGCGGCGAGGAGGTGGAAATGATGAAACATCGCATATACCGGATCGGGTACGAATGGGTCAGCAAGCGGGAGCTTCTGGAGAGGTTGCAGTTGACCGATTGCGTGTTGGTCGAGCACAAGCGGTTGTTCCCCGCGGATGAGGGCACGACAGGAGAGATCGTCCCGGAAGATGAGCGGCACGCCGTGCTGATTCGCAGCCAGCGCCGTCCGGGGGAATGGATCACCTTCAACGGTCTGTACGAAATTCAGTCCCGCGAGCCAATCCCCTGGATCGATTCGCCGCTGGAGTACCATCAGTTCGGCACAGAATTGATTCCGGGCAACATCCGTCGGGACAAGGCCCCTCAGGCGCGCATTCCGGCGCGGACCAAACTGCAGATCGCGGCCATCCGGCAGGAGACAGTGTTTGTCACGGTGCCCGGCCACCCGTCCCGCCGATACGAAATGTCACTGGCCCACGCCCGGTTCGCCAAAGACTTTCCCACGGAATTGGAGCTGAAACTGCAGGTGTATGCGTTTCCGCCCCGCCATGACATCTTTGTCGACTGGCTCCTGAAAGAAGGGCGAAAGACAGGAATTATCATCCGGCCGAATCAGGAGCGGGTGGAGCGTTCAGCGTTTCAGGTGTGGGAAGAACTGCGCCAGGAATACGGAATCAGCGTCAGCGCCGCGCTGATCGCCATCAAACAGGCCCTGATCGTACTGGACAGAGCCGGTCTGGAGAGTGATTTTCCTTATCCGGTCCAGGAGTTGTCCGACCTGTCGCTGTCCAACGACGCAGAACGGGACGCCTTTTACTCGTACCATGCCGTCCGCTGCGCCATGGCGGCCGTCTCGGCACTGTTGACGACTGATCCCAAGGACCCACTGCAAGATTTGCTGCTGGTGGACATCATGCTGGAACAGCAGATCAACCGCAGACGCGAGTAAGCGTCCTGCGGTTTTTTCATTATTTATGCTTTTGTTGTATAATGGAAGAAAATAGAAGTCGGATGATCTTATCCAGATAAGTTGAACAATAAACATTTTTTGCACAATTTTGGTCCGGGACGTGGTATGATAGATCGAGAAAGCGTTTTCACAAAAACCTGTTGAGGAGGCTGTGAGAATGAATCGTGTGGAATCCGATTTTTCTCTGGTGCAGGTGCCTGTCCATCTCAGAGAGTTTGTAGTGGAACAGGATTACGAGCGGTACACGCCCGTCGACCACGCCGTCTGGCGCTACGTGATGCGGCAAAATCTCAGTTTTCTCAGCAAGAAGGCCCACGCCGCCTACGTGGACGGTCTGCGCACTTCCGGTATCAGCGTGGAGCGCATCCCCAACATCCGGGAGATGAACGAAAGCCTGGCCCAGATCGGCTGGGGCGCCGTTACCATCAACGGCTTTATTCCGGCCGTGGCGTTTTTTGACTTCCAGGCGCACGGCATCCTGCCCATCGCCTGCGACATCCGCCAGTACGATCACATCGCATACACGCCGGCACCCGACATCATCCACGAGGCGGCGGGACACGCGCCGATCATCAAAGACGAAAAGTACCGTTCCTACCTCAAATTATTCGGGGAAATCGGTTCCCGCGCGCTGTCCTCCCGCGAGGATTACGAATTGTACGAGGCCATCCGCTTGCTGTCGATCGTCAAAGAGGATCCCGAGTCCACCGATGAGGAGATCCGGGCAGCGGAGTTGGCATTGGAGCAAAAAGCGCAGGCGGTCAAGGAAGTGTCCGAAGCCAACCAGCTTGCCCGTCTCTACTGGTGGACGGTGGAATACGGGCTGATTGGCGACCTGGAGAATCCGCAGATTTACGGTGCCGGCCTGCTGTCATCGGTAGGGGAGAGCATGAGCTGCCTGAAAGACGACGTGAAAAAAATTCCGTTTTCCCTTCAGGCCTGCATCGAAACGGATTACGACATCACCAAACCGCAGCCGCAGTTGTTCGTCTGCAGGGATTTTGACGAGCTGATCGAAGCCGTGCAGGAATTTGCCAAAACGATGGCCATGTCCGTCGGCGGCACACAGAGCCTGATCAAGGCGAGCAAAATGCCGCAGACGTCTACCTCCGTATACAGTTCCGGTCTGCAGGTGAGCGGCGTGCTCAGCGAGCTGGAATTTGACGACAGAGGTGAAGCGGTCTACTTGAAGACGACGGGACCGACTGCGCTGGCCGTGGGTGACAAGGAACTTCCCGGCCACGGCAAAACCTATCACGCAGAAGGCTTCGGCTCTCCGATCGGCTTGCTTGCCGGCGAACCCACCCCGCTGGAGGCGTTTACGGACGGACAGCTTGAGGCGTACGGAATCGTCGTGGACCAGACGACCACGCTGACCTTTGCCTCCGGTGTCCAGGTGGTCGGCAAAGTGGCGTACATTCGACGGGAAAACGGCAAGATCGTCTTAATCGGATTTGACAACTGCACCGTCACGTACCGGGGAAAAACGCTGTTTATGTCCGAGTGGGGGACGTACGACATGGCGGTCGGCGAAAAAATCGTCTCTGTCTTTGCGGGAGCGGCAGACCGCGAAGCGTTTGCCACCGGCACGCACAAGCCTTCGGCCGTCAACGCCAGACGCCCGGTGTACAGTCCAGAGCAAAAACGGCTGCATCGGTTGTATCAGCAGGTGCGCGACATTCGCGAACAGGCACCTGCTGCCGAGACGGCGCAGCGTGTACTGGCGGAAGTGCTGCGGGAAGTAGACGAGGCGTATACGGACGACTGGCTGATTCGTCTGGAAATCCTGGAGGTTCTCCACAGACGCGGCCTGCTCCCGGACAAACAGGCACAGCTTCGCCTGGCATTGGAAGCGCTGCGCGAGAAAGGCGAGGAGCAGGCACAGTTGATCGATAACGGCCTGTTGTTGATCGGAACGTAATTTTGCGGCGGTTACAGCGGCGTGAATCGTGCGAGCCGATGATCACGCCGCTTTACACAGCGACAATCTTTTGGTGATAATAGGAAATGTAGGGCAACATCCAAAAATGGAAACAAGCGTGAAGGAGCCAGTGGGAAGTGAAAAAACGTGTCGCTATGCGCGTAACCAGTCTGGCCCCTGATCTGGCGGCCAAAGCGAATTCGTTATTGTTGAACCACGACCAACTCTCCGATCTATTCAAGGCAGACGCCCCCCACACCCTGGCACTGCTGGAGCAGTTCATCAAGGGATTTGCGAATGTTTTGGAAACCGGGAACGGGTTGATGCTGGAACAGCAGATGAGAGAGTTTGCGTTGAAACAGGCCAAGCAGGGGGTGCCGCTCGCCAGCATTCTGGAATTTATCCGGCTGGGACGTGACGTGATTGTGGAGCAGCTGCAGGCAGAAGCGGAACAGTTGATGCAATCGCCCGCGGAATGGCCCTCATTTTCTTCAATGCAGATGGACGTGTTTCGTTATGTCGAAAAGCTGATAGACGCTGTGGTACAAACCTGTCAAATGGCCGAGCGCGAGGACATGCGCCAGCCTGAAAGCGCTCTTACCGCAGGTGAACCGTTTACGGAAGTGGCGGAACAGGGACTTGTGCAGCTCATCTTGAAGTCGACAGACATCGCCGTGCTGATGATCGACAAGGATCTGCGGATTGTGGAAGCCAACCAAGCCCTGGCAGATCTGCTCTCGGTGGAGCGGGAGCAAATCATCGGCAAGCAGATCGACGAAACGTTTCGCCCGCGCGAATGTGAACGCTTTCTGCAATGGGTGGTGGAGCGCGGCCAATCCGGTCACTACGTGGCGGAATACAATGGCAAGTGGACAACAGTCAGCACCAGCCCGATCTATCACGAAGGGGAACTGCAGGGAGCCATTGCCGTGATGCGCAACATTACGGAGAGCAAGCGGTACGATGAGGAACTGACCAAGCGGGAAGCCCTCGCCGCCGTAGGGCAGCTGGCTGCCGGCATGGCCCATGAAATCCGCAACCCGCTGACCTCGATCAAAGGGTTTATTCAACTGCTGCGGGAACAGATGGAGACAGACGGAAACCAATCGTATTTTTCCGTCATCTTGACCGAAATCGAGCGGATCGACGGGCTGTTGAACGACGTACTTGTCCTGGCTCGCTACCGGGACGACAAGATCGTAGCCGAACGGTTTTTGGTGATGGAGGAAGTGCTGGGCGTGATTCGCCTGCTGGAACCGGAGTCAATCCGACGGGGCATCCGGTTGGAACTGAACTGGTCCGGCGAACAATGGCATGTCTTCGGCTACCGCGCGCGCATTAAACAGGCGATTTTGAATATCCTGAAAAATGCGCTGGAGGCACTGGCATCCAAAGGGTCAGTCGTTCAGGTGTCGGCGTACGCGTCGATCAATCAGGTCGTCATTATTGTGGAGGATGACGGCGTGGGCTTGTCCGACAGTGTCAAGCAAAATCTGTTCGTGCCGTTTTACACGACCAAACCGGATGGAACGGGGCTGGGACTGTCCACGACGCAGCGGATCATCATCGATCACGGCGGCGAGATCTTCGCCGACAATTCGCCGCAGTTGGGCGGGGCACGGTTTGAGGTTCGGCTGCCGATTTCCATGCAGTAAGCGAGCGGCAGAGAAAACGGGCACAAACCCTCGTGCTGATTGACCCGCAGTTGGACAGATACATATCAATTGAGAAAAAGACGGATGACTGTTTCATTCGTCTCTTTTTAGTTAGTGGGATCTTTTGGTTACAGCGAGTTACCATAATATATCTTCTGTAAACGAAATTCCAACGTTTTTAAGACAAAGTGCCCGATCCACTTTTTGGACAAGGACTGCATCCGTTACAATAGTACAAAATGGTGTCCTCGGAGGTAGTTATGACTGCAAATCTTTCCGTATTGCTGGCTTTTGGCGCGGGGCTTCTTTCCTTTGTTTCCCCATGCTGTCTGCCGCTCTACCCTTCGTTTTTGTCCTATGTGACCGGCATCACCATGGACGAGGTGAAGAAGGGGAGGGCGGTCTTTCAACGGCAGGCGTTGCTGCATACGTTGTTTTTCATTCTCGGGTTTTCCATCGTCTTTGTCGCACTGGGTCTGTCCACGTCCTGGCTGGGCAATCTGTTTGCCGAGAAAAAAGACCTGATCCGCCAACTGGGCGGCATTCTCCTGGCGGTGATTGGGCTGGTCCTGCTCGGTGTATTCCAAATGGACTGGATGATGCGGACGTGGAAGATTGATTTAAAATCTCGCCCGTTGGGGTATACTGGGTCCATACTGGTCGGCATCACCTATGCGGCGGGGTGGACGCCGTGTGTGGGTCCGATCCTCTCCGGGATCTTCGTGCTGGGCGTGACCGATCCGACGCGTGCGCTGACCTACACGCTGGCCTACACCCTGGGGTTTGCCCTGCCGTTCTTCCTCATGACGTTTTTCATCAGCAAGGTCGGAGCGATCGTCAAGTACTCGGACCGGCTGATGAAACTGGGCGGTGCAGCCATGATCCTGTTCGGGATCCTGCTGTATACCGATAAGTTGACGGAAATTACCCGCGTCCTGATTCAACTGTATGGAGGCTTTACCGGATTCTAAACGAGGTGAAGAGATGAAAAAACTGCTGCCGGCACTATTTGTAGCCTTTTTCGTCGGACTGATCTTCTGGCCGCATGCGGGACAAAGCCCGACGGTCATGGCGGAACCGAAAGCGGAACAAAAGCCGATACAGGGTTATGAAGCCCCCCATTTTACGCTGATCGGGATGGACAACCAGACGTATCAGCTAAACGGCAAGCGTAATAAGCCGCTCATCCTGAATTTCTGGGCTTCCTGGTGCGGTCCGTGCCAGATGGAAGCACCGGAACTGCGCAAGTTCTACCAAAAGTTTGGTCAGCAGGTGGATCTGTACGCCATCAACGTGACCAGTGAAGACAGCGTGGACGGCGCCAAAAACTTTGTGCAGACATACAAACTGCTGTTTCCCGTGCCGATGGACAAGACAGGGGAAGTGGCCAACCGCTATCGGATTATGGCGTTTCCCACCACATTTCTGATCGATCAGCAGGGTATCATCCGCAAAACCATCATCGGCATGGTTGACGCGGCCGTCCTGGAGCAGGAAGTACGCAAACTGCTGTCCGAAAAGCGCTGACCGCTGCGAGGTGCAGCGGTTTTTTCTTCGTGTTAGTGTTTCGATACGTACATGAAAAGGAGCCTGGATTTCCGGCTCCTTTTTTGTGATCCGTATGTCAGC
Source organism: Brevibacillus sp. NL20B1 (assembly GCF_018195675.1). Taxonomy (NCBI): domain Bacteria; kingdom Bacillati; phylum Bacillota; class Bacilli; order Caryophanales; family Paenibacillaceae; genus Brevibacillus; species Brevibacillus sp. NL20B1. Next base: position 23,522 of record NZ_JAGTPT010000009.1, on the reverse strand, counting down.
GCAGGGCGTGGTGTTTCCGGTCGCCAGTTCATTGTGCCGTCTGGGCAGTCCCGCCATGCACGCTGCCGTCCGGATCGATCCTGACATGGGTGGAGATGGATTCGATCCGCTTGAGCAGGCGGGCGCCGTCCGCCTCGTTCATCGGCACCGGCTGTCCCAACTCCGCGTGGTACGGCAGCATCTTCAGAGTGCAGTCTCCCTGTTTCGTGCATGTCGCCTGCAGCACCATGGTCTCCCAGGTTTTCGGCTCTGCGGCACGCGTAAAAATGAAGTTGCCCAAACTGTACGCAATCCACTTGCCATGATACGATTCAAACCCCTGCAGCACGTGCGGATGACTGCCGACGACGAGATCGGCACCGGCGTCAATGTAGGCACGGGCCAGTTCCTTTTGGTGATCGACAGGGAGGTCCACTTTTTCCTTGCCCCAATGGGCGATTACGACGACGAGGTCGGCTTTGGAACGTGCCGCGCGAATCGCCTCGACAGCGCGGGCCGGGTCGTACGAGACGGCGAGTCCCGGCTTGTTTTTGCCGGCGTACCAACTGACTTCCGGTACAACCCGACTGAAGCCGAAGAACGCGATGGTGATGCCGTGTCGCTCGACCAACACCGGGGCGTATGCGCGGGCTGCATCCGCACCGGCGCCGACATAGGCGATCTCGTTTTCATCCAGTACGCGCATCGTGTCAAGCAGGCCTTCCACACCCTGGTCCATGGAATGGTTGTTCGCCAGGTTGACCAGGTCAATCCCGGCTGTTTTCATCGCCGGTACAGCTTCCGGGGGCGACTTGTACACATAGGTCTTGGCAGCGGGTGTTCCGCGCGTAGTCACGGGTGTTTCCAAATTGACGACGGTAACATCGTCGTGCTGAAACAGCGATGTAACGTGCACAAACGGAAAGTCGAAGCCATTCTCCCTCAACCTCGTTTCCACGTGGCCGGACATCATCGTGTCTCCCGCAAAGCTGAGCGTGACGGTCGGATCGCTGCCTGCCGTTGATTCGCCGGCTTGTTCCACTTGACCGCTTCCGCTCTGCCGGGGAATCTCCCTCTGCAGATTCTCCATATGATACAACCCGAAGAACAGAAAGAACATCACACCGAGTACGAGGCCATTAAGCAACATGTACAAGCGTCTGCGCCGTCTCTTCCTCTTTTCGGCCTTGACCCGTTCCGTTCTGGTCCGATTCATCGCTCTCCCACCTGTAACATCACGGTTTTTCTCTGACAGCAAACACTTCCTCATTATACCATCCTTTGCTTGGCTCCCACATGAAAAGCGGCCCATGACAGCCAATATGATGCGCAAGTCCTCCGTTCACGCGCGACGGTCATGAGGCCCAGATGGGGAGACGAATGGGCGATCCGTCGTGGGAAAGCAGCGAAAATACGGCAGTGAACGGCTTCAAAGGCAGTACTCCAAAGTGTTAGAATATTGAAAAAAAGGAGGTCTTTAACATGGAGGAAAAGGTGTCCTTTTTGGAACGGTACAAGCGCGACCACCAGCATCCCGTCAACAAGCTGACCCACGCGTTCGGCATTCCCATGATCGTCATTTCCCTGCCGCTCTTTTTCTGGAGCTGGAAGTGGGCGCTCGGCCTGTTCATCGTCGGGTGGATCTTCCAATTTGTCGGCCACTACGTTGAGGGGAATCCTCCCTCCTTTCTGAAAAATCCCGTCTTTCTGCTGATCGGACCGTGGTGGATACTGAAGCGGCTGTGGGGGTTTCTCACCGGCCAGCCGTACCGGTGAGGAGGTAATCCACAGCGGACCGGGGCCATGACGAACGGCCGGAGGCGCTTGCTGCGCGCCGGCTGTTTTGTGCCGACACCGTCATGGCGAGACACCGGGCGAACCAAAACCGTGCCGCATCTTTTCCGCTCCCGGCCCAAATTCCGGCGGGTGTCTCCGTTTTGTGTCCGTGCCCATGGAACAGGGCTGTTCTCCTTCATACAATAAACCGATCCAGCGGAGGAGGGAGAACGGATGGCAAAACCAAAAAAGGCAAAGACGAACCGGGAATCCCGGCAGCATCCCAACCAGTTGAATCTGAAAATCGTCACAGCCGAGACCTGTAAAGCGTGCAAGCAGCCGTGTGCGCGAGGCATGGCGTACGTCGACAAGATGTCGCGGCCGGGGGCGGTGGGCCGTGGTGTGCCCTGCATTCTGACGGCTCCCCGGACATGATGGAAACGACAGCGCGAACCCGCGCTGTTTGTTTTTGAGGATGGTTTTGGGAAACATGCAACGTCTGGAGCCCCTTGCGCGGGACAAGCCCAGGCACCGGTGCGGCGATAGCAGCTGAGAGTTAGGCTGTGAGCGGGAAGAAAGAGGATTTTTGTTCCGCTGTGTGGAAAGCTAGAACGGTACAGTGAATTGAGGAGGGGAAACCATGTCGGTCAATGTGGCCCACAAATTTGGAAACGGATTGAAGCCTCAGGTGTTCATGGACACCATGAGCAAAAATAAGGAAGCCTTTGCTGGGTGGTATGAAGCATTTTCCTGGCCGAGCGAAGAGGATCGGCAATTTTTTGCCTCGCTGCGCCACCGCGACGACTTGCGCTGCCTGATTTTGGCCGCCGACTGGTGCGGCGACGTCGTGCGCAATGTGCCCGTCTTGTTCCGCGCGTTGGAGGAAACGGAAATGCCCGTGGAAGTACTGGTGATGGAACAGCACCTCGATCTGATGGACCAGTTTCTCACCATGGGCGGCAGAGCGATTCCCATCGCCATCTTTGCCGACGCGGGCGGCCATGTGCTGGGGAAATGGGGACCGCGCCCGCAGCACGTCCAAGCGGTAATGGTCGCCTTCAAACAGCAAAACCCTGACCGCAGCGCGCCGGACTACGAAGAAAAGATCAAGGTTGCCCGCGCCGAGATGCTGGAGAAGTACGGTGAGGGAACGGGCTATCAGGCGGTAATCGTCAAAGAACTGAAAGAACTGCTTTCCTCGATCTAGGAAAGCAGCAACAGCGGATGTATGGAATTCCTCCGGCCAGACGCCCGACGCGATACATGGCCGGAGGTGCAGAAGAAGGGATGACGAGCTTGCATTACTACGGAAATGAGACGATTATGTCTGTGGAACAGGTACTCCGCCTGAAGCCAGGGGAAATCCGCATTCTGGAATGGGTGCGCACCTATGAATTCATGGAGAATCAATGGGGCGTGGACGAACCCGTTCCGCACTTTCTGGAAATCAAGTGCGAATCGGTCGGCGTCCGCATCCGCAAGAACCGCATCACCGATTTCCCCGACTACGTCTGCGAAGTGGAGCAGGTGTTCCCCGACGTGGAGCAGGCATTGCCGATTTTCCACGAATGGGCGAAACGCATTCTCGAGGAGCAGGGGAAGTGAAACTTTCTCTGAAATTTCCTATTGACATGTATAGCTGACTATGATAGATTTAATGGCGTCACCTCCTTTTTCACTATTGATAAAAATGGGAGGCGGACGCAAATTTGCCGGTGTAGCTCAATTGGTAGAGCACCTGACTTGTAATCAGGGGGTTGTGGGTTCGATTCCTATCGCCGGCACCACGGGCATTTTATGGGGAGATAGCGAAGTGGCTAAACGCGGCAGACTGTAAATCTGCTCCCTCTGGGTTCGGCGGTTCGAATCCGTCTCTCCCCACCATTGACGATTTCTTTCCAATCTGTTATAACATTATACAGACGTGCCGGTGTGGCGGAATGGCAGACGCGACGGACTCAAAATCCGTTTCCAGCAATGGAGTGGGGGTTCAAGTCCCTTCACCGGCACCATACTCCCAGATGCGGGTGTAGTTCAATGGTAGAACTCCAGCTTCCCAAGCTGGCGGCGTGGGTTCGATTCCCATCACCCGCTCCATATGAAACCCTTGAGAAATCAAGGGTTTTTTGCTTTTTGGAAAGGGAATGTTGAGGGGGGAAAGCGGGGGTGGTGTGCCTGATCCGCTTTCCAGGTGCATCAACCTGCTTCGACGACGAGTAGGAAATTGTTCTCACCGCGTTATTGACACTTGCCATGTTGTTTTTGCAAGAACATATGTTCGGCTTTGGGGCGAAATCATGCCCTGAAACAGGGGAAACCTGTCACAGTTTCTTAAGATGCGCAATCTCACGTGGAACACCATAGATGGCAGCCGCTTCATGTATGGTCATGCCGGTGCTTCGATATTCATAAAGCACACAGTCAGGCATCAACAATTCGACGGCGAATTCGTTTGCTTCACGCTCGATCCGTTCCACGGAAAAGAGCGTGTTCTTTTTTAGGAAAGGGGTGTTTACGTCCGTGTGCATCACGCTGTGACCTAATTCATGAGCGCAGGTAAAAAGTTGATCAGATTCATTCAGATCACAATTAATATGGATCATGGGTATGCGCTTGTACACATTGAAATAGCCATAAATACTGCCAAGTTCCTCGAACAGAACCACTATATTTTTCTGAGCTGCGATTTCAAAGGGGTCGTTGGTTCCGTGTTTTTTGATCAATTCTGAAACGATTTGCTTAACTGGTTTTCGCATGCAACGATCCCCATCCTCTGGCCGCTACTTCTTGTATTTGTGAGGGCTGAACTTTTTCTTCGCGAGCTCTTTCGCTAGTCGCAGGGAGTTTTCGAGTGATATTTGCAACAGTCGCTTTGTCTCCTCATCTAGTGGCTCACCGTGGAATGCCAGGGCATTGTCGCTTTCCAGGTTCTCCATGATACGCTCCAGATCCTTGGCGATATCTCGTTCTTCTTTTGGTGTGAGTTGGCCGGGAACAGGATTGTTCACAGGCTCGTCCAATGCGTCGATCAAATCATTTACGCCGACGTTAAGCGCTCCCGCGATGGCTTTCAATGTATCCACGCTGGGATTGTAACGATCACGCTCAACATCAGCCAGGTAAGAACGGGACATGTTTGCTTTCCTGGCTAACATTTCCTGTGTAAAGCCTCTAAGTTTCCGAAACCTCTTAATATTTGCCCCGAGCGACATATCACAACACTCCTTTTTGGTCGGTATATCCGACTTTCATGACTATTATATGTCGGAAATGTCGGATATACAAGTTGATAAGTGACGGAAATACAAGTAAAATGACGGAAGGACAAGTTATATCGAGATATTCTTTTCATTTGCTCATATTTTGCCAAAAATGCTATTTTACTCTCTGACGGAAATACAATACATTTGAAACGTGGAGGTGATTCGGATGCTAGACCGAAAAGCGTTGGGCCTGGTGATAAAAAACCGGCGCAGGGAAAGGAATATCAAACAGAGCCAAGTTTCATCCGCCACCAAGTTATCTCGCAACTATATCTCGGACATCGAGAACGGGAGATACGTGCCCAGCGTCGAGACGCTTACCAAGATAGCCGTTTATCTGGATCTAGACTTAAACGTGCTGAAAATGTCGGAAATACAAGTAGATATGGAGGCATGACTTCCGTGCAAACTGTCGAGAAACGGCTGAAGCAAAACCGCGCGATTTGAGAAAGGAGGAAACGGCATGAACGACCTACGGAATGCCCGAGAAACTGCTTGATTCCCGCAATACGTTGAGCAAACCGAGCCTGCCAGACAGCGTCTGCTGCAGCCAATCGCGTTCGACGATGACCGGGACGGTCTGGAGTGGACGGTCCGGGACGTAATTGAGGAACTGGAGTACCTGGTGGACATGAAAGCGACGATGGCGCCTGAGGAGTTTGTTAACGGGGTAAGAGAACAGGCCAGACGCCTGTTGAAATGACGCGGGCTTCGGCCTGGTGGGAGCATTGACACAGAGTCTGTACAGCAGGTTTCCCATCGGTCGATGCTTCCACGGAGGTCGATACCTCCGCCAGAAACGAGGTCAATCCGGGGGCGGCCAGCGGAGCCGTAACGGCTGCCGGTGTAGGTTGGGCCGGCAGCGGCCTCGTGACTAAGCGGAAAGGAGGGACAACTTGCATGACGTTCAGGCTGCAATAAAGGCAAAAGACCCAGCGCGGCCACGCTGAGTCTCGGTCAAATATGCACGATTGGGAATCACTTTAATCGTAGCTTATCGTCCCTTGTAAATCAAGAGGAGGGATACCATGACAGTTTCCATCGCATCAACGAAACTATGGACTGACAACAGCAAATAAACGGATGCCGGCTGCCAAGCGGCTTTCCACCAACCAGTGTAGAGGGTGAGGTGATGGTGTGAACTACATACGAGAGCTGAACGCCTTTGTAGATTGGCTCGAAACAAACCCATTGGAAGCAACCGCACAAACTTTGTGGTTCCACCTCATGGCGATCGCAAACAAGAGCGGTTGGCCAGAGTGGTTTGCGGTATCCAATCTAACCCTGCAGGCGAAACTCAGCGTGACGGAAAACACCCTGGCGAAGCACCGGAACACCCTCGTTCAGAAGGGAAGGATAGAGTACCGTTCACAGGGGAAACAGAAGGCCGGCAAGTACCGGATCATTCCGTTCTCGGCTCCTAATCTTACCGCAAAAAATGAGGTGAATCACGAGAAAAGCGATGACCATGCCTCAAAAATTGCAGCAGATCGTGAGGTGCTTCATGAGGCAAACCTTGCGGAAAAACGTGAGGTAAACCATGAGGCTTTATATAAACAAAACGAAACGAAAGACAAATTTCTCTCTTGAAATACCGGTACGCGAAAATTTTCTCCCGATGATCAATGAGTTGAATATCAAGTGTAGGGGTGTATGGGACATCGATGCGTTGGAAGCCTTCGTCGGCATTATGGAGCCGGAGTTGATACGCGAAGCCCTAAAGCGTTCGGAGATGAAAAGCGTCGCGTATGCAATTGAAATTCTCCGGAATTGGCATGCGGAGAAGATTCACACCGTTCAAGTGCTTCGTGAACATGAGGGAAAGAGACGTTCGCGATTGCGTGGTTATCGCGGGAACGTTGTGCTCATGGACAAGCTGCCCGCGTCCATTCAGTGGCAGCAAGAGCAAGAAAGGCTTGGGGTGCCGATACAGCCACGAGAACCGCGCACAGTGGCGGATGACCCAGAATTGGCTGAGATGCTTCGTGACTTGCATCGTTCAAAGAAGGCAGGGAGTTAGGCCGGCGGCGGTGCAGAGGCGAGATGCGGGCATCAGGGAGTGAGGAAGGAGGAAAAAGCATGCACGTACTTCAAAGCGTATTCCGTTTTCAAGACAAGCAGGTGCGAGTTGTTCTGCGGGATGGGGAGCCCTGGTTCGTGGCTCGTGATGTGTGCGAGGTGCTGGATAACCGTGATACCGGTACGGCAATTCGGCAGCTGGATGACGATGAGAAGCTGATCCAAACGATGATTGAATCAGGTCAAAACAGGGAGGTATGGCTGGTGAACGAGCCGGGCCTGTACTCACTCATCTTGTCCAGCAGCAAGCAAGAGGCAAAATCCTTCAAGCGCTGGATTACTCACGAGGTAATACCGGCGATCAGGAAGACTGGCGAATACGCTGTCGATCAAAGTAAAGCCGTCCCCCTCAGCGAACGCCAGGCGCTGATTCAATCCCTCAAGCTGACGGCAGAATTGGCGGAGGAGATGGAGGAGGTGAAATCCGTCACCCAAACCCACAGCCAAAAGCTGCTGGAGCTGGAACAGAAGGTCGACGAACAAATCACCATCGACTACGGAGAGCAGCGCATGTTGCAGCAGGCGGTTGCTCGCAGGGTCTACGAGGTGGAGAGCGATCCACAGCGGCGCCGTGCATTGTTCCGCCAGCTGTATCGGGAGATTAAAGATCGTTTCGGAGTTCCCAGCTATCGGGATGTACGCCGGTCCGAACTGCAGCAGGTACTCCGCTGCGTGGAAGCCTGGATGCCAGGCTGGAAAGCGCAGGACGCCTAACACAAGCCCGGAATAAGTAATCGAGCAGCACAAGCTTAGTCCAAGCCAACTGATTTGTCGAAGGGACACTCCTGCTGAAATGGTCACCGTTTATCGGCAGACAGGTTCGTTTGGCGTGTTTCGAAAAGGAGCGTAGAACATGGTAGAGATCTGCGAAGACGTCGAGGTCACTGCTGTCCGGGCTGAATTGACCGGACAGAAAAATCAGCGAGGGGGAATGAAAGATGAGCGCGCAGCAATTACTGCCGAAGATTGATCGTCCAGCCACAGAGAGAAGAGTAAAAGAGGCATTGGATTTAGCACGCGACTTCATCAGGATGGGATTTCATCCTGGTGTAGAGGTAGGTACAACGACTGGTTACTCCTTGGTTCCCCCAACTCAGACAAACCAGTTCCACAGCAGCACGGAAAACGTGGCGATCAAAAATGTTGACATAGAGTTAAAGCGCAAAGAGTATGTGCAGCGTGTGATTACTGCTGTGACGAGGTTGGGAAAGAGAGAACGTGAACTGATTTTGAAGAGGTGGTTCGGGGACGAGGATATGACTGACATAGAGGTATACATGGAACTTGGTATGTCGCAGTCCACTTACTATAGGATCAGAGGCAGAGCATTTTTCAAGCTGGCGTTTGCATTGAAGTTAGAGGTCTATGAATGTGACACAGATTTGAGAGGAAATTGAGCGAATAATGAGGAACGATTGTTCCTGTCAGGTGATAAAATAATATCATCGGATAATAAGAAAACCACTCGATTTCTCGGGTGGTTTTTTGTTTTCCTGCCAGGATGATACGAATGCCAGTAAGCGCATGGGGCTTTGAAAGGAGGTGAGGATGTGATACTTATGAAGTTTGCTCCGTACATGTTCGGCGTCAAAGAAAGGAGCGACACGCTGGAGCTGAACGTCGATGGCCGTCGCTTGCTTGGAGTTCCGGACATCGACATCGGAAGTCAATGTAAAGCTTTCCAGGGGAGGTGATGAAAAGCTGACGTTGCAGATGATGGGTAGGGAGAGACAGTGATATGCTGACGCGCATGCAGATCATGAATGCGATCAATGACAAGATCAAGGCAGAGTTTTCGAACATACCGATCCTAAGCAGCGACGCAGAAGAAGGGATTAACCGCCCTTCTTTTTTCGTGTCTCTGGAAACGAACCGGGTGGAAGCGTTCCCGTACAGCATTCTTCGGGATATGACCTGCCGTATCCGATTCTTTCCTGCCAATCTGTCCAATTACAGGGAAGAAGTCTACGATGTCATGGATCGGCTCGACAAATTGTTCGCGTTGTCCTTTACGGTCGGCGATCGAACGATCACGATCTCCGGTGTTACAGCCGAAGTGATCGACAAGGTACTGCACTACGACTTCGACTTTTCGTATTACGACGACGCCGCGGTTGATCCTGACGCCGGTGTGAATACGGAAAAGATGCGGGAATTGTTGTTTTGATCGCTGACTTTGAAGTGAAATCACGAGATTGGGATGTGCCAATCCGGTGAAAGTGTTCGACAAAATCATGGATAAGTTTTGGGAGGTGGCGGCATGGGTCTGCCTGAGATTTCGATTATTTTTTCATCGTTGGCCGTGTCGGCAATTCAGAGAAGCCAGCGCGGCATTGTGGCGCTAATCCTCAAGGACGATACGGGGAGCTTTGATACAAAAGAGTACAAAGCTGTGTCTGAAGTCCAATCAAGCGATTGGTCCTCGCCAAACCTGCAGTATATCAAGGATGCTTTTCTTGGTACGCCATCGAAGGTGATTGTGGAGAGAATCGACACAACCGCCGCAAATTACAACGATGCGCTTGCCCGATTGGGGAGCAAACGGTGGAATTACCTAGCCGTTCCAGGGATTCAACAAGGAGATGTTGCGGACATCGTCTCCCAGATTAAAACCTGGCGGGACACTCAGAAGAAAACCTATAAAGCAGTGTTGCCAAATGTGGCAGCCGACCATGAAGGGATCATCAACTTTGCGACTGAGGGCATCAAAGTAAAAGGCATTGACAATCCTTTCTCGGCATCTGAATATACAGCCCGGATTGCGGGTATTCTCGCTGGATTACCGCTGAACCGCAGCGTAACCTACTATGTGCTGCCAGAGGTTGAAGCAATCCAAGAGAGTTCTGATCCGGATGCCGACATCGATGCAGGAAAACTCATCCTGATCAATGACGGCGAAAAAGTCAAGATCGCCCGCGGCGTGAACAGCCTTACTACGACAACAACGCAAAAGGGCGCAGATTGGAAAAAGATCAAGATCATCGAAGGACATGATCTGGTAAAAGAGGACATCATTCGGACGTTCCATGACGAGTATGCAGGAAAGATCATCAACAGCTACGACAACCAGGTTCTGCTCATCACTGCCATCAATGCGTACCTGCGGAGCCTGGAAGGGGACGTGTTGGATCCGACTGCAGATAACACGGTGGGCGTGGACGTGGAGGCACAGCGCCTGGCCTGGGAAGCGATTGGTACGGACACGAGCAATTGGGACGATCAGAAGGTGAAGGAGAACACGTTCCAAGCAAAAGTGTTCCTGGCCGGACGTCTCAAGTTTTTGGACGCAATCGAAGACCTGCAAATGAAGATTTATGTATAAGGCGGTGAATAGAAGATGGCAAAACCCGATGTAAGAAAAGTCATCAACGGAACATATGGCCGTGTGTGGGTAGACGGAGAACTGTGGGCCGAAGTGGACAGCTTTGAGGCAAAAGTAACGATCAATTACGAAGATGTCAACTTTGCCGGTGAGGCAGCCACCTATAAAAAAGCTGTAGGCTGGACTGGTGAGGGGTCCATGACGATCAAAAAGGTATACTCCCGAGTACAACAAAAGCTGGCTGACGCTGTACGAAAAGGTGAGTATCCTCGTTTTGAGATCGTTGGAAAGCTGGCAGACCCGGATGCTCATGGAGCGGAGCGGGTCGCGCTCTATGATGTCACAATCGGTGAATTCTTCCTCCTGAAGTACGAGCAAAAAACGCTGGGGAGCGAAGAGGTACCGTTTGCGTTCAGTGATTATAACATGCTTGACACCATTTCTGTTAAATAGGAGGTATCCGGCAGTGGGGAAACAGTTGACCATTGCAGATCTGCTCGCAGAGAAAGAAAAATTGAAGCGAGGAAAACGCCGAACGGCCAACCTGTACATCGAGTCACTGGACGGAGAGATCACGATTCAGGAGCCGGATCGCTCAATAGCGATTGAGGCGTTGACGATGGCGCAGGACGACTCGCGCAGCCAGATGGCCGACCCGTATATCGTCTATCACTGTGTGGTCCAACCGGATCTGAAAGACGCGCAACTTCAAAAGGAATTCGGCTGCGTCGAACCGACAGACATCGTGGGTATCTTGTTCCGTCCTGGCGAGATTGCGGCGATCAGCGGCCACGCTTTGAAGCTAGCGGGCTTTGGCGAAGGCGTGCGAAAAGTGGATCGTGACATAAAAAACTGATTGAAAGTGGTGACGAGGACTTTTACTTTCTCCACCACTATGTACAAAAAGGATTTTCACCGGAGTATCTGCTCGGACTGGACTTTGCGACCAAGCGTTTCATGGTCCAGTCCATGATCGTATCCATGAAAGAGGAAAAGCAGCGATGGGGCATTTAGGTTTCCTCTACCTTTTGCTTGGAAATATTAGTATAATATTCCTGTGGGTAAAAGGGAGAGGATTCCATGTTTTATGTAATAGCCTTTAGTATCGTTGTTGTTCTGATTGTAGTGATTTTGATAAATCGTGCAGGTAATAAGGAAATGGACCGAAAGATGCACGACTCCGGGGCCGATGCTATGATAAGCGCCTTCCATATCGAAGGAATTGGCCTTGGAAGAAGAGCAGACTGTGATTTATTCCTTTTTTCGGATAAAGTAGTCATTGATCACAATGGCCGAAAGTTTGAAATTCCATTGGCCAGGATGAGGGCAGCAGTGGTTAAAACGGAACAAGAAATATACGAAAAAGACAAGAGCGTCGTTGGAAGAGCCTTGATCGGTACGTTGCTTGTTCCGGGATGGGGAACAATCGTAGGTGGCATGTCGGGTATCGGAACCAAGAAAGTGAAGGGCAAGTCAAACACCTACTTGATCTTAAACTTTGTTAATAATAACGGAAAATTAGCAGGTGTTACGTTTCTGAACAATTTTAATATCATCCGCGTAAACAAGTTTTGCGAAGCAGTCAATAATAAGATAAGTGAGAACAAAACAGAAACGGTGATCTTGTAATATGTTTCAAAAGGCACTCAATGAGAGTGCTCCAGCGTGTAGATAACGTCCGCGGCGCATGGGAGATCGGGTCCGCTCGATCGCTTGACGCCCAGCACAGAAGCGGATGTAGTCCGCTCCAAAACGAGACGCGGGCAGGGGACAAACATCTGGGTGTTTCGAGGAAGTGAGACTTGTGTCCCCTGTTGATCCCCGCGTCTTCGTTTTCCCGCTGAGTGGGTCGTCAAAGGAGCTCGCTTGGCCCATCTCTCCATGCGAGGTACGTTGTCTTCCGCTTCTGTTTGATGAATGTGCAGGCCTTCCGGTCTGGAAATCATTTTCTTACGGACGCTTCCAATGAACCGTTTGTCTTCAGTCTGAGGCACTCAATGAGAGTGCTCTTTTCTTTTGTGAGGGGGTGAGATGCGATGATAACCAACTTCACTAATACGCTATTAAATGCTTTGGCACAGGATTATCAACGCCGTTTGAAGGAACTCCAGCAGATCAGCAAAAAAACATGGGATGTGATCAAAACGGGTGCGGCAGCTGCAGCGGGCGCGGTAAAGACCGCTTCAACCGCCATTGTCGGAATTGGTATTCAAGCAAATGCCAGCTTTGAGACGGCCGAACAGTCTCTTGGTCTCATGCTCAACTCGACGGAGGCTGCGAAACAGATGGTTTCTGATTTACAGAAACTGGCAGAGTCGTCACCCTTTGAATTTTCCGGATTGCAGCAGTCTGCCAAGACGTTGTTGAATATGGGTTTCACTGGGCAGCAAGTCATGCCCGTCTTGCAGCGTCTGGGTGATGCAGTGGTAGCAACCGGCGGCAGTACCAAGCAATTGGAGGGCATAACCCAAGTGTTAGGTCAAATCCAAATGAAAGGGAAGCTGAGCGCTGCAGAGGTAAACCAGCTTGCGGAGAGCGGTATTCCTGCTTGGCAGATACTTTCAAAAGAGATGGGAAAAACTCCGGCAGAGCTGATGAAGTTGGCCGAGCAGGGCAAACTCTTATCCAGCCAGGTTCTACCGATACTGTTTACAGGTCTGGAAAACCGCTTTGGCGGCTCCATGCAAAAAATGTCGGAGACGTTTGAGAACACGGTCGCCAATATCAAGGCAACAGGCTCGCGGCAACTCGCCGAAATCACCAAACCGCTGTTCATGGCGGTCAAGGAAGATATGAAAGGGATTCGGGAATTTCTGTCCAGTGATCGCGCAGCAGAATGGGGTGCACGCTTTTCCGCGGCCCTTATGGCGGTCTATTTTGGCGCCAAAGCGGTGGCGGAAACGATTTGGGAGGTTTCCTCCTTTATCATGGAAAACTGGTCCGTCATTGGACCAATTGTGTACGGAGCCGCCGCGGCTTTTCTCATGCACAAGCTCGCTGTGTACGGTTCGACGCTTGCGATCAAGTTATTTGGCCAGCAGTCAACTTTCGCCGCCATAAAAACTCAGGTGATGGGCGTTGCGGCATTGGTTGCCTCGGGTCAGGTCAGTATCCTAAGGGGCGCCGTGTTATTGTTGAATGCGGCATTCAAAGCCAACCCAATCGGGTTTGTCGTTACATTATTGGGGTTGCTGGTCACCGCCGGTATCTATGTCGTTCAAAACTGGGAAACCATTAAGCAAAAAGGGATGGAACTGTGGAATGTCGTCGTTGGCGCAGTGGAATGGGGCGTGAATAAGTACATCGATTACGCGAACTTCATGCTCCGTGTGTTCAAATACGCCTGGGACGCCATCAAGTTCGGCGCGATTTCCATGTGGAACGGAATCATTGCCGCCGCAGAGATGGGCGTACAAAAGATGCTCGAGCCTCTTAATGCGGCTCTGGAAGCTTTCGGTAAAGAACGTATCGAAGTAAACTTTGCAGGGGCGAAGGTGGCAAATATTGATGTGCCGACTTGGGACAGCAGTTATAGCCCGATTCCCCATTTAGACTTCAGCGGTGCAAAGTTTTCCACGGGCAAAGCGTCAAACGACATCGCACAAGCTCGAAAGGAACAAAACGAAGCCCGTAAACTGCGCGTCCAACAGGATCAAAAGCTGCTCGACGCGCTGAACAACAACACCAAGGCACTCACCTTCAACACGGATGCGACTGCGCTCAACACGAGTGCAACCGACAAAAACACCAAGGCGCAATTGAGAGATAATCAGACTCCGTTGGATCTCGCAGACAGCCTGTTGGCGCGGATTGAGCGCCATATCTGGGCAACGACGTAAGGGGGTAGGTCAGGGTGATCAACGTGTTTTTGTCCATCAACAACAATGCTGAAGTCCTGCAGCTCCCCGTGCCTCCAGCAGAATACAACGTGCCGTCTCCATGGAACAACGAGCGGGTGGACGGATTGCAGCAGACGCTGAACCTGATTGGATTAAAAGGACTTCGCTCCGTCGAGATCAAGAGCTTTTTTCCGGTTCGGGATTACCCCTTTCTGCAAAATCGGAGTATGTGGGGGATGGCCTATGTAGAAACAATCGAACGTTGGCGCGGCATGCGAATCCCGGTCCGTCTGGTCATCGTCGATTCAGGCGGCGCTCAATCGCTGAACATGGCTGTCACCATTGATAATTTCGAGTGGGGTGTTAAACAGGACGGGGACATTTCCTACACGCTGCAGATGACGGAGTTCCCATTTATTAGCACAGCGAGGGGGTGACAATGTGTTTCAGTTACTCCTGATCAAAAATGATGCTTCCAAAACCCTTGACATTACGCCATTGGTCGGCAGCATTTCATGGGATTCCAACCTTTCCCTGATGGCGTCCATGGAGTTTGACATCAACTGGACAGACGCAAAACTTTTTCCTGTCAATCCTTGTGATTTGGGAGACGTCGTGATCTTGACCAAGGATGGACAGGAGGTACATCGCGGCGTAATCGTTACGGAAGGCCGATCTGGAAGAGAAGCGATCAAATACACGGTGTACGACTATGCCTGGTATTTGGGCAAGTCCAAGAGCGTGTACCAGTTTAACCGAATCCCGGCGTCCCAAGCAATCACGAAGATTCTAAACGATTTCGGCATGCTGATCGGCAGCGTCCCTTACATGGGCACAGTCATCGACGAAATCTATCTGGAAAAAAGCCCGGCGGAGATTATCGAGGACATCTACAAACGGCACGAAAAGGCATCTGGCAAGCGGTACAACGTAGAGATGCGGCAGGGCAAAATCTATTTTGAAGAGATGAAAGACCTGGTCATTAAAGGTACGTTTAAGCTGGCGGATAATATCGCGCCGGTTGATGTGCTGGCCAATCCGTTGGGGGCGGATCGCACCCGGACCATCGAGAGCATGCGAAATCGGGTGAAAATCCTGATTGAGCGAGACGACCAGGAGAAGACGAAACCCAAGTACGAAATCGTCGCAAACGCGCAGGATGAGGGACTGATCCGAAAATACGGGCTTTTGGAGGAAGTATTCAAGATCGATGCCGAAGATGCCGCAAAGGCCAGAGAGGTGGCTCGCATCCTCTTGAGCCGGCTTGCGCGGATCCACGAAACCAACAGCTTAAAGCTGGTAGGCGATGTGGCTTTCAAGGCCGGCCGGCTGCTGGACGTGGACGAGCCGATCACTGGCATGAAACAGCGGTTTATGATCACAGCGGTAAAACACGAGGTAAAAAACCAGATCCACACCATGCAGCTGGAACTGGCTCTGCCTGAGGACGTTAAGTAGGAGGGGTGATCCGTGGACAGTATCGACCGTCTGGCGCAAAAACTTGCCCAAATGTACAAGGATAATCGAAATCCCTTGAGTACGGCCCCCGTGGTGGGAAAGGTCTTGAGCGTTTCCCCTCTGCGTATCCAATACGGGGAAAACATCATCCTGGAACAGCACAAACTGATCGTCGCCGAACGGCTGATGATGGGTACTCCTGTTGAGATAACAGAGACCAACATGGTGGGTAACGATGCGAGCAATTCGGCCACTATCACATTTCATCGTGAAGTAGGCGGGGATCTGACAGAGCGCATCAAAAGATTGTCCATTCCGGCAGCCACCGGGGAGAACAACAAGATCGTGGCCAAACTGACTACTCCCTTGCAAGCAGGGAACCGGGTGATCATGATTCCTGACCAGGACTGGAAAAACTGGTTTGTGCTCGATAAGGTTTGGGAGGGGGGCGAAACATGACACTGCCTCAGATTGCCCAGCTGGAGTTTCCTGACACAGAGCTGATTCAG
Organism: Brevibacillus sp. NL20B1; assembly: GCF_018195675.1. Classification (NCBI taxonomy): domain Bacteria; kingdom Bacillati; phylum Bacillota; class Bacilli; order Caryophanales; family Paenibacillaceae; genus Brevibacillus; species Brevibacillus sp. NL20B1. Next base: position 7,297 of record NZ_JAGTPT010000009.1, on the reverse strand, counting down.
CAAACATCGCCCGAGAAGGTCCACAAGACTTTTTTGTGGGACTTCAACAAGGGCGATTTTGTCTTGAAAGACGGGAAACTGATTGAGGTAACCGGAATCGAGTATGTAAAGATTTGGGTAGAAAAAGCGCTTCGCACGATGAAAGACTCCCTCATCTACGAAGGAACCGGGTATGGAAGTGAATATCACACACTGATCGGCAAGAACTTCCACCCGGACTTTACCCGATCAGAGTATGAGCGGATGATTCGCGATGCTCTGCTGCAAAACGATGCGATCACCCAGGTGGACAACTTTGTGTTCACCCAAAGCGGCGAAAAACTCACCATCGAGTTTCAAGTAAAGAGTATCTATGGTTCAACGGAAGGGAGGGTGACGGTGTAGATGGCTGATAAAAAAGAGATTCTCACAGAAATGATGAGTTCACTTTCTTCCAGATATGACAAGCGCCCGGGCAACTTTGCGTATGATTTTCTCGCTCCGGTGGCAGATCGCTTTGAAAAGACAGATACAGAAATTGCGACGGTCAAGGAAAAGCTGGACATCTCCAATCTGTCAGGCCAGGAGCTTGAACGACGTGTCTATGAACGGACAGGGATTGAACGAAAACAGGCCACACACGCGATCGGCAGTGTGACCGTTACCGGTACCGGGACAATCTTTGTGGGAGATCTGTTTGAAACGCCAGGCGGCGTCCAATTCCAGGCGACGGAGCAGAAAAATATCGCTGTCAGCGGCACCGTAAATATTCGGGCTGTCGAACCTGGTGCCAGCGGAAACGTCCCGGCAAACACGATCACCATGTTTCCTGTCACACTGGCAGGATTTACAGCGGTGACCAATCACGAACCTACAGCAGATGGCTTTGATGCGGAATCTGATGAGGATCTCTTGCAAAGATACTACGAAAAGATCCGCACGCCAGCAACGAGCGGCAATAAATATCACTATAAAAACTGGGCGAAAGAGGTCCCCGGTGTTGGAGATGCGCGGGTCATTCCCCTCTGGAACGGCGACAACACAGTGAAGGTGGTCATCATCGACAGTGACAGGAAGCCGGCCAGTCAATCCATCGTGGACGCTGTGCAAGAGCACATTGATCCGGGCATTACCGGAGACGGAAGCGGTGCAGCCCCTCTTGGTGCGTTTTGCACCGTGGTAAGCGCGACCGGGGTTAGCATCGACGTTTCTGTTACGATCATGCTCTCCCCTGGATACACCCTCCAGCAAGCTGCAAATAACATTCAAGTGAAGCTGACGCAATACCTGAAAGATATTGCCTTTATTGAGCCAGATGAGATGTCGTTTGTAAGCTATGCAAGGATTGGAGGAGAGATCCTGGACAGCGAAGGTGTTGCCGATTACAGTAATCTGCTCGTCAATGGAGGCACGGCAAACATACCGATTGGCAGAGAAGAAGTAGCAGTGCTTGGGACGGTGACGGTAGATGGCTGATAAGATGATCAATAGATTGGCACCCTTTATGCGCCGGTCCGAGGTGTTTAAGTCCTTCTTTGATTCCGTCGAACCGGCGTTTGCCAGCAGAGAAGAAGCCATATCAGACTTGGAGGCCCAGATGTCAGTGACAACCGCAACCTGGGCTTTGCCTTTATATGAAAAGGAATATGAGATCAAACCAGATCCATCCAAGTCATTGGAGGAACGCAGGGCGGCCGTTATCGCGAAGATGCGCGCAACAGGTAAGTTCACTGCCGAAATGGCGCTCGCCATTGTGAGGGCTTTCACCGATCAAGTGCGGCGGGTAACCTTTACGGGCAGGATCAGGATCCATTTTGACGGGCTCACCAATCTAAACCTTATTGCTGTCGCGGCTGCGCTGGAGGACGTCAAACCGGCGCATATCGATGTGGAGTATGATCTGGGGAATAGCTGCGCTCTGGTGATAACAGATAAGGTGACTGTCAGCCAACGTCGGTACCATAAGGTGTCTGAGTTCCGGGTCGGCATGAAGCCGATTAAGTATCAGACTGAGGTGATCGTATGATTGATAACGCATATTTGGCCCGCGCCGCCGAAGACCTGAAAAACCGAATCGGATCCCTCGTCGTGAATAATCAAACCGTTCCGATTCAAAACGTTACCCGGAACGGCAGGACAATCATCGTAGAAACATTGAGCCAGCAGGGGATCACGGAAGTGACATCCATTAGGCTGTACGACGAGAAAGGGAACTTGATCACTGAGCGGATGCCCAGCATTACTGTTGCAGATCAGCAGCGACTGGCCTTCCGATTTGAATTTGAAGTGAAAGGCGGGAGCGCATAATGCCATATGATCCAAAACTGGACTGGAAACCTGACGACGACGTCACGGAAGCCGACATTAATCGATGGGAAAAGGGGATCGCGGACGCTCACGTGCAGTTGGCTGCGCTGTCTGCGGACGTATCAAACCTGAAAATCCGTATCAATACGATGGAGTCGATTTTGCCGGAGAACTTCCTCTACAACAAGTTTGACGACGATCTATCCACAATCGACTCTATCCGGGTGATCAGGGGCTATTTCAACGAGGCTCAATCACGCTTGGAGGTATAATCTACCTTCTGAAAACGGTCATTTTGAGCGAGAAGGGGGAGAAAGATGCCCGTAATAACCAAAACGTTTGCTGAAAGTACCGCCAGAACGCAAACGCAATCGTTAACTATTCCAAAGCTAAAATCGATCAAGAGTGTAACGGTAAACACCGGAACCGTCACGTATTCGGTAAGCGACCAAACCATCACATTTCAATTGAAAAATGGTTCAGTCTCTCGTACTGTTCAAACTGGTGGGTCGTATACTCCGGCAGACTCCAAGACTGTTACCGAATCTCGTACAAGCTCCAGCAACAATTTACCTAGCAGCATCCCCTATAACAGTGGGGGATACTCTGGAACTCTTTATGGTCAAGGGGTAACTCAAACTGTTATAAGCGGTTCAGCAGGAGACTCAAAAACAGTTACGGAGACGAGGACATACGAGGCATCGGTGTTTGAAGCCGGAAACTGGGATCAAGTTTACGCAGCAGCATTGGCTGGACTGCCTTCCAACATTTCATATAATAATGGTGGATACACAGGTACACTGAAAAAAACAAGCGCAAAAATTATTAGTCAGAGGACGAAAAAATCTGGCGACTCCACCACGTTCTATGCAACAGCAGAAGGCACATACTCGGGTACAGTAACGAAGCCGGACACTCGTGTTTATCAATACTCTCAAAACTATTCAGGAATCGTGACGAAACCAGCATCCGACACACGGACATATGAATATTACTATCAATACACAGTAACAGTGGATTACGTCGATAACTCATCACCTACCTTAACCTTATCTACGGACGACAATCAAACATTATCAGAAGGCAACTCTCTGCAAATTAAGGGCAATGCTACCGACGCCGACGCAAACAACAATGTCGTAATCAAATGTCAAATTAACAATGGACCAATACGAAACATAGGATCAGGCGTATCCGACGGGGTAACGCCTATTTCTTTTGCCCGCACGCTGACCTACCACAACAAGCGGCTGTGGGACGGCGCGATGGACGTAGCTGGAGCTGATCTGGCCGAAGACGTCGATCACATCCTCAAGGTATGGGCAGAAGACGACCAAGGTGGAAAGAGCGCGGAAGTCACGCGCAAATTCCGCGTCATCTGGAATCGGCCGCCGGTGATCAGTGGGGCCAACGAAGACTTGGGTAAGATCATGGAGCCCCCGAGCAAAACCTATAGCGTCACTGATCCGGAGGGCAACCCTTTCACCATCACAGAAAAGATCGATGGAAAGGTAATCCGGTCATTTGAAGGCGTACCTGGTCGGGAGGAGACCGTAACGATCCCGCATGACATGTGGATCAGACTGGAGCTGGACACACCACATGCACTGACTGTGGAGGCTAAGGATAACAACGGAATGACTTCGACCAGGACGTTTACGTTTGTCAGGACAGAGACACACATCGAATTTATGCTGGACTTTGACAACCCGGACGTAGAGGCACATTTCACCTTAGACGGGATGCCTACGCGCGTGCTTGTCACGCTGGAGCGGTACCTGCCGCCGGGTTCTTCGATCGAGTTTGTCCGAGTGTGCAACAATGCAATGGACCAATCGCCGACTTGGGAGGATATGACCGCAGCAGTTCTTGCCGGCCGGGGTTATCTCTTTACCAACCAGCAAAAAACCGCCGCGAACTGGCGCATCAATATCTGGGTGTGCATCGCCAAAGGCACAGCGACAGAGCGGGTGAGATTGGACGGATTTGGGGGTGCGTTTGATTGAGTTTCAAAACACAAAACGTGGAGAAAATTTCAGTCATTCGTCAAAAGGAGCAGGAAGACCCGGTATTAACCATGGGGCAGGAACTCGCCATGCTGAAGCTGGAAAATATTGAAAAAGACGCGATGATTCAAACCCTTGGGCAGCAGTTGGCATTGGTCAAAGTGGAACTGATCCAAATGAAAGGAGGTGGTGTATGATGGCATTCTGGAACCTGGCGTACAAATACAAGTGGGTCACGATTGATCAGTTGCGCTTGGCTGTTCGGACTGAATCCAATCCATACGGGGAGATCACGCCGGAGGAGTTCAAGCAAATCACCGGCCAGGATTTCTGAGCGCCTTTCCCAATGCGGACAGGCGTTTTTCATGGGGAGCAGTGGCTCCCCTTTTTTTCATCTAGACTGAAAACCCGTCCCTGGCCGAGCAGGGCTTTGATTTTGTCCTGGGGGGCGAGGAGGATGAAGAACATTGCGCTTTGTACAAAGACTTGAACTGGAGAACATTGCAACCCAAGCAAACGCCCTCGCAGCGACGTTGGGGGCGGTGACAGCACCTGTGTTCCATTACTTTTATGGCACGGGCCGGACTGACATTATCGTGGTGCTTTTGCTTTGCATTGTACTGGATTGGATAACCGGCATCCAGGCAGCCAAGAAAAAAGACAAAACGTACTCGTCGGAATATGGCCTGAATCGCATTCCGCGTACCTTGTTTCTGCTGGCCCTGCCGGCGTTGGGCAACTTGCTTGACCGCGTGATGGGCACGCCGGGCTTTCTCTTTTACGGCGTCACATTTGGCCTCATTTATCACACCTGGAACAGCCTGACGGCCAATGCAACACGAGCCGGATGGCCGGTGCCAAAGGCAGTCGCCAAACTGGTGGAGTCCGAAATCAGAGCCAAGACTGAACGGGCCATGAGACAAAAGGAGGGTAAGTGAGATGAAGAGAGTGATTCTGATCGACCCCGGTCATGGCGCCGAAACAGCCGGTAAACGCTCCCCGGACGGCACGCTGCGAGAGTATGAATTCAATCGAAATGTCGCTCGCCGGCTGGTGAAAAAACTCCATATGTCCGGCTTCGACGTCCGCCTGACGGTGAACGATGACAAGGACATGCCCTTGATTCAGCGCACGAACCAGGCGCGAGACTTGAAACGGCAGGGATACGACGTCCTGCTCGTGTCCATCCACGCCAACGCTGCCGGTAACGGATGGAGCACAGCGAACGGGATTGAGACGTACACAAACGACCAGGCGGAGAAGCTGGCGCAGATTATTCAGCGTCGCCTCGTAGCAGATACCGGTCTGCGGGATCGCGGGGTGAAACGAGCTGACCTGCACATCACCAGAGAGACCGCAAGACACGGCATTCCTGGTGTACTCTGCGAACTGGGTTTCATGACCAACCGGGACGAGTGCGCCCTGTTGAAAACGGATGCCTTCCGGGAGAACTGCGCCGCCGCGATTGCGAAGGTAATCTGCGAACACTACCGAGTGCCTTTCAAAACATCCACAGAAAGTACACAACAAGCACAAACGGTTGTAGATCAAGTTTCCATCGAGATTAACGACAGCCGCCTGCCAGTTCAGGGTTATCTGCGTGACGGCGTATCGTGGCTTCCGATCCGGTCCGTGGCCGAGGCAGTCGGCGGCAAGGTGGAGTGGTGCGCCTGCACAAAACAGGTCAAGGTGAACGGCCAAGACCTGACAGAGAGCATCGAAAACGGCACGTCGTATGCCCCTGCCCGGGAACTGGCTGCCATCCTCGGTCTGGCGGTGGAGTGGGACCAGGCAACGAAAACGGTAAAACTGAAGAAAGGATGTGTGTGACATGACTTTCGCGGATGTGGTTGTCTTTGGACAAGAGTGGGGTGCGTTGATCGCCCTTTTTCTTTTGGTACTGCTCGTCCTGGCCGCCGACCTGTTCCCGCGCATCGCCGCCTTTATCGCCGAGATCGAAGCGGTGTTCCCCGGCTTGTACGACCATCTGGAGGCGAAGGAGCAGGCCCTCGTCAATCGTTATGACCGGCTGCCGACAAGAATCCGCGCCGGTTTCGCTTTGGTGGGTGGGAAAACAGCATGGGCCGCGCTGGTCAGGTGGATGTACAAATTCGTGCGAGATCGAGCAAAGAGAAGCTAAACAAACAGCCCTCTGCCGAAAAAACCGGTGGAGGGAATTTTTTATTCTCTCTCGTCTTTCTTCCTTCTGCCGCGAAGCCGGGGCGTGTCCATCCATGTTTGAACTTGCTCCCGAAGCCACAACGGTCCGCAAGCAAGCTCCTTGACGGGCTGCGGGAACTGTCCACGCCTCAGATACTCCTTCATGTAGTTCTTGGACTTGCCGGTCATTTCGCAGACCTCTGACAACCCCATGATGTCGTCCAAATTAATCTGCAATTATTTAATCCCTTCTTCCCAATGCTGCTGTTATCCACAAATATGCCACAACGTAAATCAGGATGGCTTTCTGCCACCACTGAGCAGCAGGCGAGTATGTGGCTAAAACAGCGAACCCTAACACTCCACGGATGGAACGCAGATTTCTGATGTCTATTTTTCTTGTCTTCATGCTATTCTTAGGATGGTGGGGGGGCCTCACTGGTCACCTGCGGCGTTTACCTTGGCGGGAGCGCCGCTTTCGCTTTTTCTTCCGCTAGCTTCGGGTGTACCTACTCCTTTCACCATCCCACGTACTCACCTCCTTTCTGGCCTTAATTATGCCAATTCGTTTAATCTGTAAAATATTGGTCTTCCCGCAGCAACTCTCTGCATGGCGGCAGGTTCGATTTCCATCACCCGCTCCATATGAAACCCTTGAGAAATCGACGTTTTTTGGTAAGAGGAAAAACCGCCTCCTGAGCGAAGGCAGGTTTTTTGCTGACACATCCTTGTATCCGAAGCATCGTTTATTAGCCCTTCGATCTCGTTACGACATGAACGCACGCTGCTGTCGCAACACATACCAGAACAGACAAGGGGAATGTCAACAGGTACGCATTTGTATA
>NZ_JAGTPT010000008.1:0-143951 GCF_018195675.1 Brevibacillus sp. NL20B1 | reverse complement strand
ACGTGTCAAGGTGGCGTTTCCTATCTTTATGGAAATTTTTATCATGGAATTCATCATAGAGATCATCCGGGAAGCTGGCGTCAAGCTGCCCAGGCCGGTCGGACAGGCGGTCAGCATCGTCGGCGGTATTGTGATTGGGCAGGCGGCTGTGAACGCCAACCTGGTCAGTCCCGTGACGCTTGTCATCGTCGCACTGACCGCGATCTCCTCCTTTACGTCGCCTGTGTATTATCTCGGCATCACACACCGGATTCTGCGTTTCTTTCTGCTGGTCTGCAGCAGTCTGCTGGGGACGTACGGATTCATCCTGGGCCTGCTCTTCATCCATGCCCATGTGGCCAGGCTGGTTTCGTTCGGGGTTCCCTATCTGTCGCCGTTTTCTCCGTTGCGTTTGCGCGACTGGACGGATATGCTGATTCGCATTCCGATGAAAAAGCTGCGTACGCGTCCAGCGTTTCTGAAAACGCGCAAGCCCAAGAAGGGAGAGGACACCCCGATGGTGCAGCGCGACCGGCGAAACACGTGAAGGCATCGTTGGCGACAAGGGAGTTGACAGGTGCGAAATCAAGCGCGTATCGTGATAAGATAAACGAAAAAAAGTCACGATCGTCGAGCAGAGCAACTGCGTATGCCGGGCAGTTGGTTCCATCGTGTAAAAACGGGAGAGGAGATACACTGTGGAGCACTACGCCAATCAGCCAAGTGGAGTTTTTCCGTCTGTCTGCTCACTGGATTGTCCGGATCAATGCGGTCTCCTTGTACACAAAAAAGATGGAAAGATTGTGAAAATCGAGGGCGATCCCAACCATCCCGTCACCCGGGGAGCTATCTGCAACAAGGTACGAAACATGACAGCGCGAATCTACGACCCCAAACGGCTCTCCTATCCGTTAAAGCGTGTGGGCGTAAAAGGGGAAGGCAAATTTGAACGAATCAGCTGGGACGAAGCGATTGAAACGATTGCTGCCCGCTGGAAGGAATTGATTCGCAGCGAGGGGCCGGAAAGCATCCTGCCGTACAGTTTCTACGGCAACATGGGCAGGCTCAGTGCGGAATCGATGGACCGCCGGTTTTTTCACCGCCTGGGCGCAAGCAGGCTGGAGCAAACGATTTGCAATGCAGCCGGAACAAAAGGGTACGAGTATACCATGGGCGGCAGCTTTGGGACGGACCCCGAGGATACGGTCCATGCCAAGCTGATCATCATGTGGGGGATTAATGCGGTCAGCACAAACATGCACCAGGTGGCGCTTGCCGAGAAAGCGCGCAAAAACGGAGCCCAGGTCGTCGTGATCGATGTGCACAAAAACCAGACCGGACGTTGGGCAGACTGGTTTATTCCGATCATGCCCGGGACGGACAGCGCACTTGCCCTTTGCATAATGCATGTGCTGTTTGCCGAAAACATGGTGGACGAAGATTTTCTCCGCCAGTATACCGTAGGGCATGAGGAGCTTCGGGAGCATGTAAAGCGGTACGAGCCCGCTGCCGTTTCCGCCATTACGGGTGTTCCCGTGGAGGATATTGTCCGGCTGGCCCGCATGTACGGTCAAGTGTCCCCATCTTTTATCCGCATCGGAAACGGGCTGCAGCATCATGACAATGGCGGCATGTGCGTGCGGACGATTGCCTGTCTACCCGCGCTTACCGGCCAATGGCTGAAAAAAGGGGGCGGAGCGATCAAGGGGAACGGAGAGTACCTGCGGTTCAACAAGCAGGCGCTGCAGCGTCCTGATTTGCGCGCCGATAATCAGGCGCGCCTGATCAACATGAATCAGCTGGGGGATGCCCTGCTTGAGCTAGACCCGCCGGTGCGTTCGCTGTTTGTGTACAGCAGCAACCCGGCTGTTGTGGCCCCGGAAGCCAACAAGGTGCGCCGCGGGCTGGCCCGCGACGATCTGTTTACCGTCGTGCACGACATGTTTTTGACGGAGACGGCCATGTATGCCGATCTCGTGCTTCCGGCGACATCTTCTTTTGAAAACACGGACTTTTACACCTCGTACTGGCATCACTACATTCAATTGCAGCGGCCAGTGATTCCGCCGTATGGAGAAAGCAGGTCCAATGTGGAAGTGTTCCGCCTGCTGGCGAAAGCGATGGGATTTGATGAACAGGCATTTCAGGACACGGAGGAGGAGCTGATCCGGCAGGCGCTTTCCAACCACCGGAACCCGTATCTGGAAGGCATCGACTATGAAACACTGGTGGAGAAGCAGTATGTCAAGGCAAATGTAAAACCCCTGTTTCCGGGACGCCTTCCTACACCCAGCGGGAAAATCGAGCTGTATTCGGAAAGGATGGAGCGGGAAGGATATCCGCCGCTGCCGACGTATGTGCCGCTTGCCGAAGCCGAAGACGGCGATTACCCGTATTGGTTTATTCCGGCGCCCAATCATAATTTCCTCAATTCGACTTTCTCCCATCAAGACAAGCACGTGCAGCTGGAAAAAATGCCTCGACTGCACATGAATGCTGCCGATGCGGCACGGGCCGGAATCAACAACGGGGATAAGGTGCGGGTCTGGAACGAACGTGGCGAGTGTGAACTGGTCGCCGCCATAGGCGAGAATGTGCTGCCCGGCGTAGTGGTAAGCCAGGGGCTCTGGGCGGATATGACAGGCACGAAACGGTTGGTGAATGCGCTCACGCCGGACCGTCTTGCGGACATGGGCGGCGGAGCCACCTTCTTTTCTGGACGCGTCAACGTGGCAAAAGCCTAGCTTGCGGCACAGTGAGAGCCACACCCACTTTGGCGGGATGTGGCTCATTCGTGTATGCTGCTTGCTGTCGGAACCATTACCTGATCACGGCAGCAGCAGCGAGGGCTGCATGCAGCTGGGGCACTTAATAACCCCTTCTCCAGGGACGTCGGCAGCATTCCGGGGGACAGCGTCTGCAAAAGTCCGGACAGAATCGCCGGCGCGGCGGACGATATTGCGATGGAGATTGGGCGGGCCAATACGATTGGTCCCACGATTCTGTCGACCAATAAGGCGATTGTGTGGACCATTGTTCGGACGATTGGTCATGCCATTGTCCAGGATAATTGTACATACACATCACCCTCTTTTCTATATTCTGGCATTACCATACCTGTATATTCGCGTGCCGACACGCTTGCATAGGCAAGCAACATTCACAGATGAAAATAGGGTTGCCACCCATCGGAAGATTTGATAGGTAAAAATGGAAAAAGAGAGGGCGGAATCACAGATATGGAAGCGAGTTTGTTGTCGGTGCTGGCAGTTGCGTTTGTATTGGGGATCAAACATGCGATTGAACCGGACCATGTGATCGCGGTATCCACGGTCGCCACGCAGACGAAGCGATTGGGGAATGCGTCGTTGGCCGGTTTGTTCTGGGGAATCGGACATACCGCCACGCTGTTTGTCGTCGGCATGGTATTTCTTCTGGTAAAGAACGGCATTCCCGAAAAAGTGGCCATGTCGTTGGAGTTCCTCGTCGGGATCATGCTTGTATACCTGGGCGTTACGAGTCTTCGTTCCCGTAAGAAACGGCACATCCAGGTGCATGAGCATGAACATGACGGGGAACTGCACAAAAATGCCTTCTCGCACGTACAGAGCGAGTCCCGCAAACACCTGCAACGGGTGTCGTACGGAAAATCCCTGCTGATCGGACTGGTGCATGGGTTGGCGGGCAGCGCTGCGCTCGTCCTGTGGACAATGGCTGCGGTGAAGAGTGTATGGGAAGGCGGCCTGTATATCCTGGTATTTGGGGCCGGCACGATTATCGGTATGCTCCTGACCACGACGATCATCGGGATTCCCTTCGTCATCAGCGCGAAAAACGCCGGAATAAGCCGCGTGCTGACACAATTGACCGGAGGGATCAGTGCCGTGTTTGGCCTGTATTACATGTACAACCTCGGCGTTGTAGAGGGGTTGTTCAGGATGTGGCTGCAATAGGGGCATTCGTATCGTGATGCAAAAGAAATTTTTGTCACCATGGGTACGCGTATAAGCATTTCCTACCTTTTGTACATAGAGTATGACGACTACATGTGCGAAAGGAGGAATTGCATATGGGTATCTTCCATCGTGATGGGTTTGCGCTGGCATTGGTATTGTTCATACTGCTGGTCATCGTCGGGTGTGATTGCGACTGTTAAAGACGGCGATGATTGCGCTGAGGTGCAAAGGGGCTCCCCCTTTGCTTTTTTTCACTTCTCGCAGTGTACGTGCCCATAGACGCTGAGTACACCGTCACGAAAAAGAGGTGATTGCATGCGCAAAATCAAACCAGACGGCGAATACCCTCAGGAATTTCACGATTGGCTCAGAGCCAACAAGGTGCCCAAGCGGGAGCGAAGGAACCCGGAAGCGCTGCAGAAGCACTTTCAGGAATGGAAGAAGATCAATGCGCCTCGCAGGCGATCCTTGTTTGCCTTTCCCAAACTCAACCTCGATTTGGGAACCATTGTCGATCAGGTGAGGACAGTCAGCGAACTGCTGCAGACGCTGCAACAGGCAGGCGAGTTGATTCGTCCTCAGAAAAAACATCACGATGATATGATGTAAAGGGGGCATACGTCCCTCTTTTTTGTTGACGAGAGGGTTTTCGAAGTCCCCCTGCATGCACACGGACATGAATTCACCCCGCAGGTTGTCTATACTGCGTCACAGCGGAATCGGCGGCGCATGTCCGCTTTTTCGTTGGAACATACTACGAAAAAAGCCGGAAAGGTAGAGGGAGAATGAAGCGAACATGCGTCGTGTTCACGGCGTTTCTGCTCCTGTATCCTGGGCATGCCATTGCTTTCAGTCAGGCAATTTCTCCCATCCATGTGATCATTGATGCGGGACACGGGGGGATTGACGGGGGAACCTCTTACGGAGGCCTGTACGAAAAGGACATCAATTTGGAAATTGCGCGACGAGTGTATCATCAATTGTCCGCCGAAGGGTATCAGGTGATCCTCAATCGCACCGGGGATTATGCGCTGAGTGATGAAAATCGGTGGTCCAAAACGTCATCCCGTCACAAGCGCGACTTGGCGCAGCGGCGGGGCCTGGCTGCCGCATTGGACCCGCAAATCATGGTCAGCCTGCATGTGAACTGGTCTACAAACCCAAACACGCGCGGGGGACTTGTGCTGTATCAGCAAAACCATCAAAGTTTCCTGCTTGCGGACATCTTGCAGCATCACTTAAACGAACTGTATGGCAAAAAGGATGAACCAAAAGCGGGAAAGACGTATTATTTGCTGCGCCACTCCATATGTCCGACTGTGATTGTGGAAATGGGATACATCAGCAATGCGCGGGATCGGGAGCAGATGACGCGTCCGGAAAAGCAGGCCGAACTGTCGAGAGCGATTTGTTCCGGCATTCGCGAATACTTCCTGCTGGTGGGCAGCATGCAGAAGGACGACCTCGAGAAAGCGTCGTGGACTCAATTTTGGAAAGATGTGTGGCAGAAGGGAAAGCAGTTGTGGGAAAAAATTCAGGCGATGTAGCGGCGGATCGCACAGCACCGCGGAACGTCAATCAGCAGAGGGAGAGCAGTTGCTCTCCCTTTCAGCGTGTAGACAAAGTCCGTGGCGCATGGGTGATCGGGCCCGCTCGCTCTCTTGACGACCAGCAAAGTAGTGGATATTGTTCGCTGCAAAACGCGACGCGGGCAGGGGACAAACATCTGGGCATTTCGACGAAGTGAGACTTGTGTCCCCTGTATTCCCCGCGTCTAGCGTTTTTCCGCTGTGCAGGTCGTCAAAGGAGCTCGCTTGGCCCATCACTCCATGCCGTGTACTTTTTCTCCACCTTCGGTTTGATTAATCTGCAGGCCTTTCGGCCTGACAACGATGAAAGATGGTTTTACATTCGGAACTTCGATCAAAAAAATACAGTTTGTCATCAGTCTGAAAAGGAGAGCAGCTGCTCTCCCTTTGTTCGTTCCCCAGGACGTCGCGTCAACCAATGGCTGGCAGAAGTGAATGCGGACTGCCCATCAGCGAATCGTGGAGGAATATGTACGGATGTGATCTGGATTTTGTCCATGCTGTTTTCTGTATATTGTCCATGTTCATCAACGTCTTTCGTCCTTAGAATTAGCAATGAGAATCATCCTCAATTACTAGAGGGGTTGCTGAAAGGAGATTTACTGTACATGAAAAAGGGATTAAAGCGTGCAGGGACGGGGTTCGTCGCCCTGCTCATGCTGTTGTTGGCGGCTTGCGGTTCTGCTGACAAGACTGCCACGACGAAAGTGAACAACAGCGCGGGTAATGTGGTGCCCGCCGGAAATACGGCTGAACAAACGACGAGAACAGTCCGCTATCTGGACAAGGATTACAGCGTCCCGGCCAAAGTGGAACGGATCGTCATCACCGGAAGCCTGGAAGCGATGGAGGACGCCGTCGTGCTTGGCGTGCAACCGGTCGGCGGTATTACCATCGGGGGAAAATTCCCGGACATATTCAAGGAGATTACCGGGTCGACGGTGTCGATCGGCGAGAAGACGCAGCCGAATTTTGAGACGATTCTCCAATTGAAGCCGGATGTCATCCTGGGCACCTCCAAGTTCAAGCCGGAAGTCATGGAAAAGCTGGTCAAAATTGCGCCGACGTTTCCGTACTCCCACATTTCCACCAACTGGGAGAACAATCTCCGCCTTCTCGCGGAGCTGACGGGCAAACAGGACCTGGCCGAACAGGCGCTTGAGAAATACAAGGCGGATGCGGAAGCGGCCAAGGCACAGCTGGGCGAGAAGCTGAAAGGCAAAAAGGTTGTAGTCATCCGCTACAGACAGGGCAACATCAACATCTACCCGGAGAATGTATACTTCAACGACACGCTGTACAAGGATTTGGGCCTGGAAGTGCCGGAACCGATCAAAGCGGCCAAGGCGCAGGAGACCATTTCCCTGGAAAGGTTCAGCGAAATGAACCCGGATTACGTGTTCGTACAGTTCTCCCTGGATGAAAACGCGCAGCATCCGAAAGCGCTGGAAGAGGTGCAGGCCAATCCGATCTGGCAGAGCATCAATGCAGTCAAAAACAACAGGGTGTACGTGAACGTCGTCGATCCGCTTGCCCAAGGCGGCACAGCGTGGAGCAAAATCAACTTTCTGAAAGCTGCCGTGGAGAAACTGTCCCAGTAATCTTGAACAAGGCGTGTAAACGGACATGAGACGAAACTTTCCACTGCCGGCCCTGATTTTGGGGCTGTCACCGATTGCGATTGCAATCGTCATCCTGACATCCATTCTCTACGGCGCACGGAATATAGAGGCACACGTGGTGTGGGAGGCGTTCGTTCATTTTGACGCCGGCAACGTGAATCATCAGATTGTCATGCACTCGCGGCTGCCGAGAGCAATCGGCGCCATCCTGATCGGCGCATTCCTCGCCATGTCAGGCGCACTCATGCAGGGGATGACAAGGAATTACCTGGCGTCCCCTTCCATTATGGGCGTGACGGACGGTTCGGCGTTCGTCATCACTCTTTGCATGATCCTGCTGCCGGACGCTACGTCCCTGGACATGATCGCGTTTTCGCTGATCGGCTCGGCACTGGGGACGGGGATGGTATTCGGCATGGCCTCCCTGGTGCCAAACGGGATGTCACCGGTGCGCATGGCGATTATCGGCACTGTCATCGGAACGTTTCTGAGCAGCACATCGGCGGCACTTGCGAGTTATTTTCAAGTCTCGCAAAACGTCAGCTTCTGGTACAACGCCCGGCTGCACCAGATCGACCCCGGCATGATCAAGGTGGCCGTGCCCTTTGCCATCGTCGGAATCGTGACGGCCCTGCTCATCTCCCGCTCGATTACCGTGCTTAGTCTGGGCGACGAAACGGCCATCGGCCTGGGACAGCGGACCACCTTGATCAAGGCGGTCGCTACCGCCGCCGTCGTCATCCTGACCGGCATTTCCGTCGCGTTGGCCGGAAAAATCGGATTTGTGGGACTCATCATTCCACACGTGGCCCGATTTCTGGTCGGATTGGACTATCGCTGGATCGTCCCGTGCTCCGGCGTGCTTGGCGCTGTCTTTTTGGGACTTGCCGATGTCCTGAGCCGATTCCTGAATGACCCGTTTGAGACGCCGGTCGGCGTTGTCTGTGCGCTCTTCGGCGTTCCTTTCTTCCTCTACCTGATCCGCACGAGAGGGGGGAAGAAACATGCGTAGGAGCATGGAACGGCGCTATTGGATGACGCTCGTCGCCGGCGCAGTCCTTTTGCTTGCCGTCGTCTATGTCAGCCTGACAAACGGCGTATTCAATCTGACCGTCACCGATGTGATCAAAACGTTGCTGCGCATCGATCCGGTGCACGAGCACGACATGGTCGTCTTCGAGTTTCGTCTGCCGCGCATTGTCATCGCCGCGTTTGTCGGCTTTGGTCTCGGGATCGCCGGAACCGTCGTTCAAGGGATTACGAAGAACGGGCTGGCCGATCCTGGCATTCTCGGCATCAATGCGGGAGCGGGATTTGCCGGCGTCCTGTTCATGCTTCTGTTTGAAGGAAAAATGATTGGAGCAAGCCTGCTTTCCATCATGGCGATGCCCATGTTTGGCCTGGCGGGCGGGTTGATGGCTGCCGGTTTCATCTACCTGTTCGCGTGGAGAAACGGCAGACTGGAACCGGGAACGCTGATCCTCGTCGGCATTGCCGTCGGTTCAGGGCTGTCCGCGGCGACGATTTATCTGTCGCTCAAGATGAATCCGCAGGATTACGAGATGGCGGCGGTGTGGTTGACAGGAAGCATCTGGAACGCCAACTGGAACTACGTGCTGTCCATGATTCCGTGGTTTCTTTTGCTCGTTCCGGTCGTTTTCCGCAAAGCGCCGATCCTGGACGTGCTTCAATTGGGAGAAGAGAGCGTGAAAGGTCTGGGCGTGCGAACGGAAAAAGAGAAAAGCGTGCTGTTGATCGCAAGCATCGGACTTGTCAGCGCGTGCGTTTCCGTATCCGGCAGTATCGGGTTTGTCGGACTGCTGTCTCCGCATATCGCCAAACGGCTGGTCGGCTTGCATCATCGGCGCGTGATGCCGATTAGCGGACTGGTCGGCATGCTGCTGGTCGTCATTTCCGATTTTATTGCCAAAACCGTCTTTTCCCCAGCCGAACTGCCGGTGGGAATCGTCATATCCATCGTGGGCGTGCCGTATTTCGTCTATTTGCTGTTCCGGGCAAAAATGTAGGAGGTAACCGCCGTGAAGGGCACAATCATCACTGATCATATCGGAGAGAGGGAACTTGCGATCTATCTGCCGCCCTCGTATCCGGACGGTGCTGCCTCGTTCCCGGTCGTCTACGTGCACGATGGCGGCGATTTGTTTGCAGAACAGGCGGATTCTTCTTTGCGTCCCGCTGCTTCTCTGCAGGAAATCGAGCGGAAGTTTGCCAGCGGAGAACTGGCCGAACTCATCATGGTCGGCATCGCACCGGTCGACCGGATTCATGAGTACACCCCCTGGTTTGCCAAGGCCTTGTCGGAGCGATTCGCTGACTTCGGCGGCAGAGGGGCGGAATACCTCGCGTTTATCGTCGAGCAGGTGAAACCGCATATCGACAGCAGGTACAAAACCAATCGCCGTCCCGATCAAACGGGAATCATCGGCAAATCGCTCGGGGGTCTCATCTCACTGTACGCCGCGTACCTGTACCCCGGTGTGTTCGGCAAAATTGGCTCCATTTCCGGTTCGTTCTGGTACGAAGGGTTTGCAGACTACATGCGCGAGCAAAAAATGGCGCAGACCGGGCTGAGACTCTATCTGGACGTAGGAAGTTTGGAAGGAGAAGGGAAGCAGACCGTGCAGCGGGAAATGGTCGCGCGCACAAAAGAAGCGTATGCCATACTGGCGGCCAGCGGGTTAAACGGGAAACAACTGCGGCTGCATGTGGAGGAGGGCGGACGGCACGAGCTTTCCTGCTTCCGCAGCCGATTCCCCCAAGCGCTGTCATGGCTGTTTCAGAAATAGAAGGGAGTGAGTGCTGTGTTCGTGGAAACCAAGAACCTGATCGTGAAAGAAGGCACCTCTGATCTGGTGGTCGAGCGGTTCAAAAGAGAAGGGGCCGTTGAAAAATCGGAAGGATTTATTGATCTGAGCGTGCTCGTCAAACGCAGCAAAAAAGGGGAAGAAGAAGTTATCATCATGATCCGCTGGGAATCCAGAGAGGCATGGAAAAAATGGGAGCTGAGCGAAGCCCATCTGGAAGGCCACAGGCAGGCGAGAGGCAAGCCGAAGCCGGATTATATCATCAGCTCCAGCCATCATCTTTACGATGTGAAAGCATTCAAGAGCGGCAGGAAACAGTCGGATCAACAGTGATAGGAAATATTTACCATACAGGATGCAGATGTTATCATAACATCATCTGCATCCTATTTTTTACAGATGAGGAGGGGAAAAATGAGACGCGTTCCGCTCGCAGTCATGCTGACCCTTGCCGCGATACTGCTTTCATCATGTGCGGATAACTCCCCATCGCCAGATACAGAAAATACAGCACATGAAGCGGCAAGCTGGCCGTACCCATTTGTGGTTGTCGAAAACCGTGTGTATGTCATTAAAAATGATGAAAACAACGACGAGCTGGTAGCAAAAGAAAAGATCGGGGAACAAATTGGAATCGTGCAGGAGAAATACGAATATCCACGGGATGTAGAACCATCTTCACTTATCATTCACTCAAATTATCTGGAGGAAGGGACAAAGCTGTTCACGATCAAGGACGTTGATCCGAGTGTTCAGATTGCCTTTGAAAAAAGTGAGGGGGTATTCGTCAAGGCCACGGAGAAAAGTGCTGTTCCAAAAACGAACGAATAGCTGGCATGGGCGCTGCTCGCTCTCTTTACGACCGGCAGAGCAGTGGATCGGGTCCGCTCCAAAACGCGGCCCGGGCAGGGGGCAAACATCAGGTTATCCAAGATGTGAGACGTGTGCCCCCTGTTTCCCCCGCGTCTGCGTCCTACGCTTTTTTCCGGAAGAGGCTGATCACCGAGATCAGCAGCGCCAACCCGGAGAGCACCAGCGGCAGCGTGCTGCCGGTCGAAGAAGAACTGTTCTGTGCCGCCGGAGCCGCAGCCTGACCAGCTTCGTTGTTCCCTGAGTTCCCTGCTGCTTTATGCTCATCGGCATGGTCATCGGCGGTTTGGGCCGCTTCCTTAACCGCGACGGTAGGGGCCGGCGTGTCAGACCCTGCGGCACCTGTCCACTCGACGACCGTGCCATCGGCGTACGTCTGAGTTGCATTCCATATCAGCGTGCCCGGTTCGGCGGGGTTTTTGGCGGAGAGGCCGAACTCCATGAATTCATGCGGCTTGATCCCGTCGGCGGTGGCTGTCCAGGTGATCGCCTTGAACCGGCCGTCCGCGTCTTTTTCCCATTCGTAGGTCCAGCCGGGGGCCGGCAGAACCGTACCCACTTTTACACCCGCCGGGAATTCCAGCCGCACCTTGATAGTATTGCTGTCCTTTTCCACCGGGACGCGAACGGTATAGCGTTCATACGAGTTCGCGTTCGTTTCCTTCGGCCAGACCGTGACGTGGGCGCTAGCCGTTCCCGCGAAGGTCAGAAGCGCTCCGGCGACAGCGAGCGAGCTTGCCCATTTGTTCCAGTTCATCTTCATCGTGTTTCTCCTCCTCCTGGTATAAACAGCGTGTCGGTGAATGCTGCATGTGTCCCATCGTGGAAGGCGGCGTCAATCCGATAGGTCCACGTTCCGTACATGGAAAACGGAATGTCCGCCTGATAACGCCCCGTACCTGTCCGCTCAGCAGGGATGGGCTGCCTGTTTATCTCCGCATCCGGCTTGGATACCTGCACCTGGACTTGCCGCGGCTCGGTCATCGGTGCGGGGAACTCGATGGTCATGATCTGCGTGCCGGGTGCCACTCGCGGGATCTTGACCACCACTTGCGCGTCAGCGGCAGGAAAGGTTTTGGCGTAGGACGTCACCGGCAGGGGATAGGCCGACTGGCTCATCCAGACGCCGGCCAGCAGGGCCAGTGCACCCGCCCGCCACTCCCAGCGCAGCAGCGCGGGCGACGTCAGGCGGCCGTGCTTTCGCCACCGCAGGGTCTGCGCGATCGCAAGCGCCAGCATCACGCCGGTCAGCGCCAGCTTGAGGCCAAGCAGCACGCTCCACGTCTGCCCCTTCCACAAGACTGCCCAATCCGTTTGCTGGACGGTCAAGGCAGCGCCGGAGAGCAGGGCAGTGGCGGACGCGAGCAGCGCCAGCCGAACAAAGAACCGGCGGAGCGCCCCCCACTCGATCGCGTCACCGCTTTTCCTCGCCCGGCGCATCGCCAGGACCAGGCCGGTCAGCGCCCCCAGCCAGAGCGCCAGGCCGAACAGATGCAGGATTCGGAACGAGGCGGCCAGCCACACCGGCTGAATGCCCCACGCGTGCCCGCCAAAGGCCAGCGCTCCCACGGCCAGTGCCCACATGACCAGGTACCAGCCTTCCACCATGCCCGGGACGGCGGCGAGCAGCATGCACACAAGCTGCGCCCCGACCATCACGAGGAAGGGGGATTGTCCGAGGAGCGCCCACTGTCCTTTTGCAAACACCGATGTCAGAGCGTTCCCCGGCAGGGACGCCAGGTAGAGAAGCCCTTCGGCAATCAATCCGACGACGATGACGATCCACACCGCCAGCCGCCTGCCTCCGGTTGCGCGCATGTCTGCTGGCCAGCCGCGTCGTCGGCCGAGCCAGGAGATCCAGTGAAGGCCGGCTGCGATCAACAGCGTTCCTTCCACGACGTAGCGGATCACCGCCAGAATGCGGTCGAGCAGGGCGGAAGTTCCATCCGATACGGGGGCGATGGTTCCGGACGCGGAACGCCCGACGGAGAACGTGAAAGACCCGTTGACCGGATGACCGTCTTCGGAGACGACGGACCAGACTGCGGTGTATGTGCCATCGGGCAGTTTCGGCGGTTCAGCCCGCATCCGGGCGGCGTTGCCCGCTGTCAGATGGGGGCCTGTCAGCGCAATCGAACGGCCGTGTTCATCGTACAGCTTGAGATCGATCAGCCCTTCTTCCAACGGCTCGCTGAACTCCAGCGCAATCTCCCCGGGGCTGGCTTGCACGACTTGTCCGTCTTGGGGGATGGTAGCCAAGAGACTGGCATGGGCAAACACAGGGGGAGAGCCCGCGCAAAGCAGCATCAACAGGATAAACCAGCACACAACCATTCGTTTCATGAGATTCACCTGACTTGAAAGTGTGGTCACACCTTTTTTACCCTACCAAGAAAACAGACAGAGGAGAATGGCTCACTCGGGCTATTATGCAGGCATGGAAAATGGCTTTTTCATGAACAAAACGTACAGGGACTGCATATGATTGACGCTGCCATGAGAGAGGGTGAGTTTCCCCA
Organism: Brevibacillus sp. NL20B1; assembly: GCF_018195675.1. NCBI lineage: Bacteria > Bacillati > Bacillota > Bacilli > Caryophanales > Paenibacillaceae > Brevibacillus > Brevibacillus sp. NL20B1. Next base: position 130,591 of record NZ_JAGTPT010000008.1, on the reverse strand, counting down.
AAGCCGGCTTTGAATTCGCGCTGGTCCAGACTCGCTTTGTGCCAGCTACGACGCGGAAAATCAGTTGGAAGCCATAACGCTTGCGTCCGCCCTTGCAGCCGTCACGCAAAAAATCAAACTCATTGCCGCTGTGCTGCCCGGATTATGGCATCCGGGATGGTGGCTAAGATGATTTCCACGCTGGATCAGATCAGCCATGGTGGGCAGCGGTCAATGTGGTCAGCGGGTGGTTCAAAGGCGAATTCCACGCGTTCGGCGAACCGTGGCTGGATCACGATGAACGGTACAGGCGTTCGGAAGAATTCATCCGCGTTCTCAAACAGATGTGGTCCGAAGAAGAGACCGTGTTTTCGCGGCGATTTCTACCGGATTAACGGCGGTGCGCTTTGCCGGTCAGGCGTCGCCGGAACGGCAGGGGATGTGGGCGAATTTCGATTTTGTGAATCTTGTGCAGTACAATGATGGGTTCAAGACAGGACTCATCGGAACGGCGGAACAGGTGGCCGATCGGATCAGATGGGCGTCGATCTTTACAAAACCTCCTTTCTTTCGTCAAAGGATTCGATAGACGGGCTGTCGAAATGTTGATGCAGGAAACGCGGCGCAGCAAATGCAGCCCGGATTTTTATCACGACGGAGAAAGGGAGGAATCGGGGATGGGCTATGATCCTGTTTTTCTGGGAGAACGGCACGAAGTTCCTCTGCCTGTGCTGCTGGGAAAAACGGTGGAAGACGCGTTGGAAAACGGGAGGGTGTACGACTTTACCCACTTCTCCATTGTGATGAACAAACGGCGAAAGTTTGCGGTTTATTCTGCTGCATGCGTGGATAAAAGCCGATTCGTCAACATACCGCGCACCAACCGGTTGTGGCATCTGGATGACCGCATCGGGGCAATGAATCAGGTCGGGCCGGAATACTATGCGCAAAATGACTATGACAAGGGGCATCTGACGCGCAGAAGAGACGTATGCTGGGGAGAGCGGCACGAAGCGGAAAAAGCCAACCGGGACTCGTTCTGCTATGCCAATATCGTCCTGCAGCACCACAACTTCAACACGGGGGTGTGGAACTGTCTGGAGGATTGGATTCTGAACCGTATGGAAAGCGAGAAAAAATTAATCGTGTATACCGGGCCGATTTTCAGGGAGGACGACGAAGAGTACTGCGGCGTGCGGGGCCAACCGGGCTGCCAGGTGAAAATTCCCTTTGGCTTCTGGAAAAGCGTGTTTTTCGTGGATGGGCAGCACCGGTTGAAAAGTTTGTCGTTTCTCATTCGCCAAAGTCCGGAGCGGTTCAACGACGCCTGTGAGTATCGGCGACTGCAGACGTATCAGGTGCCGCTGACCACCATTACCAGAGAAACGGAGCTGCTGTTCAAACACACGCTCTATGAGGCAAATCCCCTGTACTTCTGGCCGTACCGTCTGGCTGCCGCCGGCTGCTTGGTCACACCGGAGAGACATCTGATTACCCAACCAGCCGACATCATTATGGATCGGAAGAAATCAGTGACGGATTGAATAAAACCGGTCGTTTGTGGACTGTCCCCTGCTCTCGCAGGGGACGGTTTTTTGTCTTCCCGCCAAGGTTATCATCGACACGGTACAGGACGTCAAGATGTCATCCGCTACAATTCCTCAAGGATGTCCGTTGCAATCAGCGAATACCCCGACGGCCGCTTGGCTGCTGCGCGGTCACCGGCGGACCCGTGGAGCCAGACGGCGAGACATGCTGCGTGGTCGGCGGGAAGTCCTTGGGCGAGCAATCCGCCAATCATTCCGGCCAGGACATCGCCGGCGCCGCCTGTCGCCATTCCGGGGTTGCCGGTCGGGTTTATGTACACGCTGCCGTCCGGTGCAGCGACTACCGTACCGGCTCCTTTCAGCACCAGCGTCAGTCGGTGGCGACGGGCATAGGAGCGGGCCAGCTCGATCCGGTTCTGCTGTACCTCGCTTGTCGTCACGTTGGCAAGTCGGGCCATCTCGCCGGGGTGAGGGGTCAGGATGGTGGGGGTTTCGCGCTTCGGCCAGGATGAGAGGTCAGCGTCAGCCAGAATGTTCAAGGCGTCGGCATCCAGGACCAGCGGACTGTTCGTCTCCTCCCACAGCATGCGCAGCCAGTCCGCATCGCCGGGAAAGCGTCCCAGCCCCGGGCCAATGACAGTGACGCAGCGGCTGCGGACCAGTGCGATCAGCTTTGCCCGGGCTTCCGGCAGATTCCACTTCCCGGGAAGCCCGGCCAGCATCACTTCGGGTACATGTCCGATCAGCGCGGGGAGGAGTGCGTCGGGCATTACCCAGGTCACCAGCCCGCTGCCTGCACGAAGCGCTGCTTTGCTGCAGAGCAGCCCGGCCCCGCTCATCTCTCGGCTGCCTGCCACGACAAGCACGTGTCCGTAGGTTCCCTTGTGGGTGTCGGCTTGACGCGGCAATCGCGGATCCAGCCGGAACCGTTCGCGAAACAATTGTTCGCCGAGCAGGAAGGTTTGGATGCCGAATGTGTCGGCAAGTGACGGCCAGATACCGATGGGGCGTACGACGACCTCTCCCGCCTTGTCCAGGCCGCCTGTCTGAACCAGCCCCCGTTTGAGAAAAGCGAGGGCCACCGTGCGCACTGCCCGAATGCAGGGATCGTGGGGCACGCCGGTATCCGCGTCCAGACCGCTGGGAATGTCGGCGGAAATGATCGGCAGCCCGCTCGCGTTCGCTTCCCGGATCAGATCCGCGTAGGGGCCGCGCGGCGCGCCTTTGCTGCCCGTCCCCAACAGCGCGTCGACGATTCCGTCAAATGAGCGCCAATCAACAGGGGAAGTGCCGTACACGATGGAGGGTATCCCCAATCGCCGCGCGATTTCCTGCTGCCGCGCGGCTTCCCCTGTCAACTGTTCCGGCGATTGTGCAAAAAGGAGGGTGACGTCTACGCCGTTTTCCATCAGATGCCGCGCCGCCACCAGTCCGTCACCGCCGTTGTTCCCTTTTCCGACGAGGATCGCCCAGCGGGGGGGTCGTTTCCCTTTGTCAATCCCGTGAGTGCGGGAATACTCCTGAACGTCGCGGGCGATGGCGCTGCCCGCGTTTTCCATCAGTACGGCGGCAGGAATGCCGATAACGTCGATTACATGCCGGTCCATCTTTTGCATCTCTTCGGCGGTTACCACATACATGGATCGCGGACTCCTTTCCCAAAACGACTTCGTGTGACCTCATCATACCACAGGGAAGGGGATTTGATGGTCGATTTTGCCTGTGCGGCGGGTTCTCCTGCAATCGGACGTCAAGGCAAGATTAAATCAAAGGAGTGTGGATCATCCCCGGCGGAAATAGCTGAAGAAAAGGAAAAAAATTCATTGACAGCACCGTGCGAGGCCGATAGTATAAGTATTAACAGAAAATAAAGAATAGACTGAACTGAGAACATGGTTTTATATGATAAAACATGACTGATTCCGCCGCCTGTGCATGGCAAATTTTTTTCTTTGAAAGAATGACAGCGCTTTCCATCGTGCACTGACGGGTGTTTGTGGACATGATGCTGTGCCTGTGTTGTGCCGTTATTGTAAAACATAGTTTTATATTATAAAACAATAAATCCATTCCTGAGGAGGTTGTCCTATGCCATTCCTGTCGCCAAAAGCAGAACACTCCCTACAGGCCAGGCACAATGTTCGCTGGACGGTCGTGGTGTGGTTGTTGATCGGCGGAATCATCAATTACCTGGACAGGGCCAACTTGTCCATCGCCGCGCCGGAAATGATGAAGGAACTGGGGCTGAGCAAAACCGATATCGGGCTTCTGGGAACGGTGTTTTCCTGGTCGTACGCGCTGATGCAGCTTCCTTCGGGATGGCTGGTTGACCGCTTTGGAGCCAAAAAGGTGTATTCCATCGCCGTGATCTGGTGGAGTCTCGCAACGATGATGACAGGTGCCGTGAGCAAACTGTCTTCCCTGATCGGTACCCGCCTGCTGCTCGGCATCGGAGAAGCTCCCTGTTTCCCGACGGCGGCCAAGATCACGTCGTACTGGTTTCCGAAAAAAGAACGCGGCCTGGCTACAGGGATTTGGGACTCCTCGTCCAAATGGGGTCCGGCGATTGCGCCGCCAATCCTCGTGTTCCTGCTGATCAGCTTCGGCTGGAGGGCGCTGTTTTACATCACAGGCTTGCTCGGCATCGTGTTTGTGATCTTCTTCCTCATCTTCTACAAAAATCCGGAGAACAGCCGCAAACTGTCCCCCGAAGAACGTGCCTATATTCAGTCCGACGGAGCCGGAACCGAGCAGGGCATTCAGCAGTCCGGCATCAAATGGCGCACCCTGTTTACATACCGAAGCGTATGGGGGATGATTCTCGGCTTTTTCTGCACCATCTGGATCTGGAACATCTTTCTCATTTTCCTCCCTCTCTATCTGGTAGAAGTTCACCACATCTCACTGACGGAGCTGGGGATATACGCCAGCATTCCATGGATCGGCGGAATCTTCGGCAATATCTTCGGCGGGTATCTGACGAAAAAACTGGCTGACAAGGGAATCGCCGAGCCGATGCACGCCAAACGGATGCTGATCGGCATTTGCGCCCTGGCTGCCGCCGCCGTCGTCGTGATCATTCCATTCGTGCACGGCATTGGGACAACGATTACGCTGATGACATTGGCTGTCTGCTTTATCTCGGCGATTACCGGCAGTGCGTGGGCGCTTGCCGGAGATATCGCTCCCCCGTCAATGGTGGCGTCGGTCGGTTCGATTCAAAACTTTGGCGGTTATTTTGGCGGCGCGTTCTCCCCGGTTGTTGCCGGAATGATCGTTGATACGACCGGTTCATATGCGCTCGCCTTTATATCGGGAGGCGTGATCGCCGGATGCGCAGCATTGTGTTACTGGTTGCTTGTCAAAAAACCGATTGGGGAAAAGCAGGCCTGATCGATCGTTTGCATACATCTGCATACATCGCGTGAGGAGGATGGATATGAAGCCGCATGTGTATGTAACTGTGCCGATTCCGGCGCAAGTGGAAGCGTATCTGGCGGAGCACTGCGAATACCGCAAGTGGGAGGGAGAGGCCCCGATTTCCCGCGAGGAGCTGCTGCGGGAGATTGCCGATGCGGAAGGGTTGCTGACAGTCGGCGGGCGGATCGACAGCGAACTGTTGGACCATGCGCCCAGGCTGAAAGTCGTCAGCAATATCTCCGTCGGCTACAACAATTTTGACCTGGCAGCGATGAAACGGCGCGGCGTGATGGGGACAAATACGCCGCATGTACTGGACGAGACGGTGGCAGATCTGGCGTTTGCGCTGATCCTGTCCGCTGCCCGCCGCATCCCCGAGCTGGACCGGCTCGTCAAGGACGGCAAATGGGAGAGGAAGCACGACGAGTGGCTCTTTGGGCTGGATGTGCACGGCAAAACGCTGGGCATCATCGGCCTGGGCCGGATCGGCGAAGCGATCGCCAGGCGGGCTGTACACGGCTTTCGCATGAATGTGCTGTACCACAATCGCCGCCGTAAACCGGAAGCGGAGCAAACGCTGGGGATCACCTACTGTTCCTTGGAAGACCTACTGCGGCAGTCCGATTTCGTCCTGCTGATGGTCCCGCTGACCGAGCAGACGAGGCGCATGATGGGCCGCGAACAGTTTGCGCTGATGAAACCGACCGCGATTTTCATCAACACGTCGCGCGGTGGGACGGTAGACGAGGCCGCCCTGATCGAAGCATTGCAGGAGAAACGGATCTGGGGTGCAGGACTCGACGTCTTTGAAGAAGAGCCGACGCCGCCTGACAATCCGCTGCTGCGCATGCCCAATGTCGTAACGCTGCCGCATATTGGCTCGGCTACACGCGAGACGCGGTTGGCCATGGCAAAGCTGGCGGCGCAAAATCTCGTTGCCGCACTGCTCGGGAAACGGCCGCCCAATCTCGTCACCGAATGAAGGTGTGGCTGCGAGCATGAAATAAAACTTGGTTTTGTCATATCAAACAAGCGATGCTAGGTGGGATGTCAAGTGAAAAAACGTCTGTTGACCCTGTCCATCGCGGCGGCGGTGCTGCTCTCCGGCTGCGGAGCGCAGCAAACGACAGGCAGCGGTTCGCCGGGGGCAGGGAGCGGTGCCAAGACGCACACGTTGAAAGTGGCCAACTACTTCGCGACCGACCATCCGCAGAACGTGGCCCTGCGCGAAAAGTTCAAACCGATGGTGGAAGAAATGTCGGGCGGCACGCTGAAGGTGCAAATCTTCGACAACAGCCAGCTGGGGGCGGAGAAGGAATTTTACGACGGGGTGCGCAACGGCACCATCGAAATGGGAATCCCGGGCTTGATCATGCAGGCGGACATTCCCAAGCTGGCTGTGGGTGAGTGGCCGTTTTTGTTCAAGGATTTTGCCCATGCCAAAGCCGTCTTTACCGGCCCGATCGGCGAAGAGCTGACAGAAGAACTGGAGAGCAAACACGGCGTGCATCCGCTGGCGTGGAGCGCCAACGGTTTTCGGATGTTCTCCAGCAACCGGCCGATCAGCAAGCTGGATGATTTCAAAGGACTGCGTCTGCGCATGCCCAACATCCCCAACTACATTCGGCTGGGCCAACTGCTGGGGGCCAATGTGACGCCGATGCCCATCTCCGAAGTGTTTACGGCGCTGGAACAACGTGTAGTAGACGGACAGGACAACCCGATCGCCACCCTGAGAGCCTCAGGCTGGTACGAAGTTCAGTCGGATGTGCTGGAGTCCCGCCACATGTTCAGCCCCAACCTGTACATCATCAACGCGAAATTGTGGAACGAGCTGACGCCCGAGCAGCGGCAGATCATCGAGCAGGCCGCAAAAGCGTCGGCCGACTACGAGTGGGAGCTGATGGAAAAGAGCTACGAAGCGGACAAAGCCTTTCTCCAGGAACACGGCATCCGCTTCACGACGCCCGACGATTCGTTCCGGCAGGCGATGGAAGCCGCGGCTCAGCCGCTCTATGACGAAATCTATCAGACGTATCCGTGGGCAAAGGAAATGGTAGAAAAAATCAAGGCTGCGGCCAAGTAGGGCGGGCAGGCTGACAAGAAAGGGGGAGATTTTGTGGAAAACGTCCTGCACTTCTTGAATCGGGTGCTGAATGGCGTCACTGCGGTTTCGCTGGCAGTGATGGCCATTCTCGTATTCGGCAACGTCGTGCTGCGGTATGTCTTTAATTCGGGCATTACCTGGTCCGAAGAAATGTCGCGCTTCCTGTTTGTCTGGATGACGTTTTTGGGGGCCATCAGTGCGTTGAAAGACAATGAACACTTAGGAGTAGACATATTCGTCAAGAAGCTGTCGCCCCGGATGAAAAAAGCGGTGTTTGTGCTGACCAACGGGATCCTGCTCTACGTGCTGTGGCTGGTATTGGACGGCAGTTGGAAAATGACGCTGATCAACATGGACAGTATGGCACCGGCGACGGGATTGCCGCTCGCGTGTGTGTACGGCATCGGGATTGTCACGAGCATCTCAATGGCGGCCATCATCGTGTGCAATCTGTACCGGGTGCTGTTTGGCAAGCGTTCCGTCGAAGAATTTATCCGCGCGCGGGAATCGGAAGAGGAGCTGTTGGTGTCGGGTCAACAGCAGGTGATGTCGGAGGTGTCTGGTAAATGACGCTGGGCGTGTTTCTCGGGTCACTGCTGGGAGTGATGGCACTGGGGATGCCGATTGCGTTTGCCCTGCTGTTCAGCGGCGTCGCCCTGATGATTTACCTCGACATCTTCGACAGCCAAATCATCGCGCAAAACCTGATCAACGGTGCGGACAACTTTCCGCTGATGGCGATTCCGTTTTTCATCCTCGCCGGAGAACTGATGAACGCCGGGGGCATCTCCAAGCGCATCATCCAGTTTGCGCTGGCGCTCGTCGGGCACATCCGCGGCGGATTGGGCTATGTGGCGATCCTGGCAAGCATCATGTTTGCCGGGCTGTCCGGGTCCGCCGTGGCTGACACGGCCGCACTCGGCGCGATCCTGATCCCGATGATGGTGCAGGCGGGGTACGACCGCAACCGCTCCACCGGGTTGATCGCCGCCGGCGGGATTATCGCCCCTGTCATCCCGCCCAGCATTCCGATGATCATCTTTGGCGTGACCAGCGGCCTCTCCATTACAAAACTGTTCATGGCGGGCATTGTGCCGGGACTGCTCATCGGGGTCGGCTTGATGATCACCTGGTGGGTGATCGCCAGAAATGGCCGGTTTGAGACATACCCGCGCCGGTCGCTAAGAGAAATCCTGGCCGCGGCCAAAGGGGCAATCTGGGCACTCCTGCTGCCGGTGATCATCGTCGGGGGGCTTCGCGGTGGTGTGTTTACACCGACGGAAGCCGCGGTTGTCGCCGCTTTTTACGCCCTGCTCGTCGGCTTGGTCTTTTACCGGGAGTTGAAGCTGTCCCAACTGTACGACATTCTGGTATCCGCCGCCAAGACGACCAGCGTCGTGATGTTTCTCGCCGCAGCGGCGATGGTGTCCGCCTGGTTGATCACGGTCGCCAATATCCCGGCAGCGCTGACCGACTTCCTGGGACCGCTGGTTGACAATCCGCTGCTCCTGCTGATTGTGATCAACGCGGTGGTTCTGCTGGTCGGCACAGCCATGGATCTGACCCCGACCATTTTGATTTTGACGCCGGTGCTGATGCCTGTGATCGAACAGGCCGGGATTGATCCGATCTACTTTGGCGTCCTGTTTATCCTGAACAGTTGCATCGGCCTGCTGACCCCTCCCGTCGGCACCGTGCTCAATGTCGCCTGCGGCGTCGGGAAGATCGGCATCGAAGACATCATGAAAGGCGTCTGGCCGTTTTTGCTGGTCGAGGTCATGATTCTCGTCCTGTTGATTCTGTTCCCTGCACTGGTGACGGTTCCATTAGAGTGGTTGACGTAAGGAGGAGCGAACATGCAAAAGTGGAAAGTCGTCGTGACCGATTGGGAGTACAGCGATTTGCGGTATGAAGAAAGCGTGCTGGACAGCGAGCGGTTCGAGCTGGTGCCGGCGCAATGCCGCACGGAGGAAGAGGTGATCGCGGCATGCCGCGATGCCGACGCGCTGATCAACCAGTACGCGCCGATTACGAGCAAGGTGATCGACAGCCTGCAGAAATGCCGGGTGATCACCCGGTACGGCGTAGGGGTCAATACGATTGATCTCGAGGCGGCGACAGACAGCGGGATTTGTGTCGCCAACGTGCCCGATTACTGCATGGACGAAGTGTCCGATCACGCCCTTGCCTTGCTGCTCGCCTGGACGCGCAAGGTGGTTGTCGCCAATTCGCATGTAAAAAGCGGCGTCTGGGATTACAAAGTGACGCAGCCGATCAACCGCCTGCGCGGCAAAGTGCTCGGCTTGATCGGGTTCGGAAAGATTCCGCAGGCGCTGGCGGAGAAAGTGAAGCCGCTCGGGCTGCGCGTGATCGCCCACGATCCGTATGTGCCGCAAACGCTGGCGCAGGCAAAGGGGGTGCAGCTCGTCTCCCTTGATGAGCTGTGCCGGCTGGCCGACTTCATCTCCGTCCATGCTCCGCTGACCAAAGAGACGAAAGGCATGGTGGGCAGCGAGCAGTTTGCCGCGATGAAACCGCACGCGGTCGTGATCAACACGTCGCGCGGGCCGGTCATTGACGAACGCGCGCTAATCGACGCCCTGCGCACAGGCCGGATTGCCGGAGCGGCACTTGACGTGGTCGAGCGGGAGCCGATCTCCCCGGACAATCCCCTGCTGACGATGGAACAGGTGATTCTCACCCCGCATGTCGCCTGGTATTCTGAGGAATCTGCCGCGGAAATGAGGACGAAGGCGGCGATGGGGGTCGTCGATGTTCTGCTGTATGGAAAATATCCGCAATACCTGGTCAACACGCAGGTAAAAGAGAAGGTCCGCTTGAACGAACACGGTCTGGCGAACCGCGATGCGGTTGAAGCGTAAGCGATGGATCAAATGGAAAGGGGAGAAATGGGCATGAAATCATGGATGAAACACGGGATTATCAGCTGTGTCGTGCCGGCGCTGCTGCTGTTGGCCGGGTGCGGCGGCGGCAGCACCGCCTCTTCTGGATCACCGGCGGCCGGCGGGATTCAGGAGCGGACGATCAAGGCGGGAATTGGATTGAACCAGGAACATCCCGAAGGAAAAGGATTGAAAAAATTCGCCGAGCTTGTCAGCCAGAAAAGCGGCGGAAAGCTGAAGGTGCAGCCCTTTTACGATGCCCAGCTCGGCGACGACAAAAAAATGACCGAGGCGCTGCAGGGCGGACTGCAGGAGATTACGATTCCATCCACGTCGCCGCTGGTAGGCATGATCAAGGAATTCGGGATTTTTGACTTTCCGTTTGTGTTTCAAGACGAAAAGGAAGCGGACGCGGTGCTGGACGGTCCGCTCGGCCAAAAACTGCTGGAGAAACTGCCGGAACACAACCTGATCGGCTTGGGCTATTGGGAAAACGGGTTTCGCCACCTGACCAACAGCAAGCATCCGGTAAGGATAGCAGAAGACTTCAAGGGTCTGAAGATTCGCACGATGCAAAACCAGGTTCACCTCGAAGCGTTCCAGGCGCTGGGCGCCAACCCCACCCCGATGGCGTTCTCGGAAGTATTCAGCGCACTGGAGAGCAAAACCGTGGACGGTCAGGAAAATCCGCTGGCGACCATCAAGACGAGCAAATACGACGAAGTGCAGCGGTACCTGAGCCTGACGAAGCACGTCTATACGCCGTTTGTTTTCCTGGTGAGCAAGAAGTTCTGGGATAAGCTGTCCCCGGAAGAGCAGCAGATTTTGAGGGAAGCGGCCGTCGAAGCCGGCACCTACCAGCGCGAGGTGAACCGGGAGGAAAACCGAAAAGCGTTGGAAGAGCTAAAGAATCTCGGGATGGAGGTCAATGAGGTGTCCGATGAAGAACGGGCCAACATGCAGGCGATCATCAAGCCGGTGATCGACAAGTTCGCCAAGGAATTTGGCGAGGATCTCGTCAAGGAGATGTACGACCAGGTGGAAAAGGCGAGACAGTAAAGGAGGAACGGCCATGGGCATCTTGGAAGAACTGCTCCGCGACATCCCCCTTCCCCGGATGGTCAAGGTTCGGCAGCACTTTCACGCGCCGGAGATTGACGATGTGGCGTCTGCGGTTCGCCGGGCGATCACGGAAGCGGGTGTGCTGCGGCGAATCGCGCCGGGGGATCGGGTGGCCATTGCCGTGGGCAGCAGAGGCGTGGCAGACATCCCCACGATCGTCAGGGAGGTGGTGAGGGCGATCGCGTCAGTCGGCGGGCAGCCGTTTCTCGTCCCGGCGATGGGCAGCCACGGGGGAGCGACGGCGGCAGGACAGCGGGAGGTATTGGAATCCCTCGGCGTCACGGAAGCATTTGTCGGGGCTCCGATCATCTCCAGCATGGATGTGGTGGAAGTAGGCAGACTGCCCAACGGCCTGCCGGTCTACACCGACAAGCATGCGTATCACGCGGACAAGATTGTGGTGATCAACCGGATCAAGCCGCACACGGCGTTTCGCGGTCCAGTGGAGAGCGGTTTGCTGAAAATGATCACGATTGGTCTTGGCAAGCAAAAGGGAGCGGAGGCCGCGCACGCCTACAGCTTCAAGTACATGGCCGAGCACGTGCTGGAGATGGCCAAAATGGTGATCGCCAAAGCGCCGATCGTCTTCGGCGTCGGCACGATTGAGAATGCCTATGACCGTCCGGCGAAAATCGTGGCCATCCCGGCGGAAAAGCTGGTGGATGAGGAACCAAAGCTGCTGCTGGAGGCAAAGGCGCTGATGCCGAAAATTGCCTTCTCGCCGCTGGATGTGCTGGTGGTAGACGAGATCGGCAAAGACATTTCCGGGGACGGAATGGACCCGAACATCACCGGCCGGTATGCCACGCCATATGCCAGCGGCGGCGTGGAGGCGGCACGCACGGTCGTGCTCCGTCTGACCGAAAAAACGCACGGCAACGCCAACGGAATCGGATTGGCCGACATCACCACGCGGGCCGTGTTTGAGGCGATCGATTGGGAAAAAGGGTACGCCAACGCCTTGACCAGCACCGTCGTCGGGACGGTCAAACTGCCGATGTTTCTCGATACCGGCGAGCTGGCAGTCAAAGCGGCGATCAAAACGTGCAACGCTTTTGACCTGACCCGTGTCCGGCTCGTCCGCATCAAAAACACGCTGCATTTACAGGACATCTGGATTTCCGAAAGTCTGATGCACGAGGCGGAGCAGCGGGACGATATCGAGGTCGTAAGCGAGCCGCTGCCGATGGACTTTTCGGCCGATTATCCGTGAAAGCAGGTGAACAGATTGAAGATCACGGCCTTCAAGCTGTATCGGGTGGAACCCCGATGGCTGTTTCTAAAGGTGGAAACCGACGAAGGCATCGTTGGCTGGGGAGAGCCAATTGTCGAAGGCAGGGCGGGTACGGTGGAAGCGTGCGTCCGCGAGCTGAGCGACTACCTGATCGGCCAATCGCCGCTGCGGATCGAAGACCATTGGCAGACGCTGTACCGGGGCGGCTTTTATCGCGGCGGTCCGATCCTGACCAGCGCCATCTCCGGGATCGAGCAGGCGCTGTGGGACATCGCCGGCAAGTACTACAACATGCCCGTCTATCAAATGCTCGGTGGAGCCGCGCGTGACAAGGTACGCGTCTACTCGTGGATCGGCGGAGACCGCCCCCGCGACGTGGCAGCGGCGGCAAAGGAAAAAGTGGAGGCGGGTTATACCGCAGTCAAGATGAACGCCACCGAGGAAATGAACTACATCGACTCGCATGCCAAGGTGGAGGCGGTGGTTGACCGCATCGCCGCTGTGCGGGAAGCAGTCGGTAAGGACGTGGGCATCGGCATTGACTTTCACGGCCGCGTCCACAAGGCGATGGCGAAAGTGCTGGCCAAGGAACTGGAGCCGTACCGTCCGATGTTTTTGGAGGAACCGGTGCTGCCCGAAAACAATGAAGCACTTCGCGAAATCGCCCGCCACACCACCATTCCGATCGCCACAGGCGAACGCCAATACACCCGCTGGGGATTCAAGCAGCTTCTCATGGACGGCTGCGTGGACATCATTCAACCCGATCTGTCCCACGCCGGCGGCATTCTTGAGGTGAAAAAGATCGCCGCGATGGCGGAAGCGTTTGACGTAGCCGTCGCGCCGCACTGCCCGCTCGGTCCCATCGCGCTGGCCTCTTCGCTGCAGGTGGACGCGTGTACCCCAAATGCCGTCATTCAGGAGCAAAGCCTGGGCATCCACTACAACCAAGGCAGCGATCTGCTCGATTATCTGCTCGATCCGAGCGTGTTTACGTACAAGGACGGCTATGTAGAAATTCCGCGCGGCCCCGGTTTGGGGATCGACATCAACGAAGAAAAGGTGGAAGAGGCGGCGCGCAGGGGGCACAACTGGAAAAACCCGGTGTGGCGTCATGAGGACGGCAGTGTGGCCGAATGGTAGAACGATTGGAAGGAGGATATTCCATGTCGCGTCGATTTCCGCCGATCAATAATCAAACCAACCCGTATCGGGACAATGTGCAAGGCAAAGCGAACGAGCCGATTTGCGTTGCGGGACTGCTCGACAGTTCAAAACAGATACTCGGTTCCGCCTACGACGGTCCGGCGCCGGACTGGACGTTGGAAGAAATCTACAACCGGCTGGAGGAAAACGCCCCCCGCATCGCGATTATCGGCGGTTCGCCCGATCACCCGGCTCATATCCTGGATCGGGTGACGATCGCCCGTGCCGCCATCCGCATCTGGCAGAATGGCGGCGTGCCGTTTGCCTTTTCCACGCCGGTGATGTGCGACGGCACCGCGCAGAGCAATCAAGGCATGAGCTATTCGCTGCAAAGCCGCAACGCGGTTGCCCAGATGGTGGTCAACCAGATCGAGGCGCACAGTTACCACGGGGCGTTCGTCATCCAGGGCTGTGATAAACAGCCGCTTGGCGTGGTCAGTGCGCTGGCCCATCTCGACCGGATTCGCCGGTACCGCGGCGAGGCGCCGTTCTTTGCCACTTTTGCTCCTGCCCACGTCCTGAAAGGGGGGACGATCCCGGCCGAGCTGTATGCCGAATTGGAGCAGGTGGCCGCGGCGGCGGAAGAGCGGGGAGCGTCCGACATCGCGCACGATTTGCGCGATGCGATGGCCTACATTTTGCAGTGTTCCTCCAACACCGCGTTTCAGGGCGTGCTGGAACGCGCGGTGGACAGGGGGATCATCAGCAAGGCGGCGCACAAGGAGTACGAAAAGCGGCTGGCTGTGGCCACGTGTGACGCAAACGGCGGGGTCTGCGCCTTCAACGGCACGGGCAACAGTTCCCGCCATCTTGTCGCCGGCCTGGGATTGGTTCATCCGGCCGTGGAGCTGTTGACTGCTCCGCCCAGTCAGGAGCAGGTGAACCAGGCCGTGGACAGCCTTGCCCTGATGATCAACGATCCGGTGTTTGGCGTGGCCAATGTGATGGCAGCCAACATCAAAAACGCGATCCGCATACACAGCGCGTCGGGCGGATCAACCAACCTGATGATGCACCTGGTAGCGGCCATGTTGTATGGCGGCTACAGGTTCAGCCTGTGGGATCTGGACCGGATTCACCACGAATACCCTGTTCCCGACCTGTTTGATTACAGTCTGACGCAGGGACGCGACATTTACGCGCTGGCGGTGCAGTGCTGCAGCGGCAGTATCCGCGGGATGGAGACGCTGTTTTACGAGCTGATGCAAAACGGCGTGCCGATGGATGTGGATGCGCCTACGGTGACGGGAACGACGTGGCGTGAACGGTTGGCTGACCAGGCGCGCCTGCCTGCAGACCGCGTCAAGGACAATCCGATCATTCTCTCCCGGCCGCGCCGGCCGTTCAGCGGGGTGGATGTGCTCACCGGCAACTTTTTTGAATCAGCCGTCGTGAAAATCAGCGGCATGACGACGGCCCAACTTGACGAGTTTGACAAGAAAGTGGCCTTTGTCCTCTATTACGAAAACGAGGATGACGCCAACCGCAATTTGCTGGATTCACATTTGCTGGATACGGTGAAGCGAATGAAATGCTTCGCGGAGGAAAACCTGCGGGCCGTGCTCCGCCACAATGCGCCTCACCGTCTGGAAGATTGGCAGACGCTCGACTACGATGCGCTGTTTGACCGAATGGTGGAGGATGGGGTGCTGAAAATCGCCGTCGTCATCTCCGGGCAGGGGCCGGTCGCGTTCGGGATGCCCGAGATGTTTACGCCGATGCAGCACATCAACGCCAACCGCAACCTGAAACGTCTGGCCACGCTGATCAGCGACGGACGCTATTCCGGCGTCACCTACGGAGCGGCGATCGGGCACATGACCCCGGAAGCCAGCCTGGGCGGAGGCATCCTGTACCTGGAGACGGGAGATCTCCTGTACCTGAATCTGCGTGAGCGGCAGATCCAGTTTGTCAATCAAGCCGCTTTTCGCAGCGGCAGACTCCAGTTTTCCTTTGAGCAGGTCAAAGCGGAGCGGGCGGCCCTGGCGGACAGGCGGCTTGCCACCATCCGGACGCGGCAAAGACAGGTGGCGGCCAGCAACCGCATGACGGGACACACCGATGCGGCACACGGCGTGGTTCCGCTCAGCGTATTCGAGGAAGCCGTGCTCGACTACACTACAGACGTCGTCTATGGATTGCAGAAGAGATCGTAGGGAAAGGGTGGAGACAGAGGTGAAACAAACTCGTGCGGTGTTTGAGAGATTGGGGTTTCCGGCAGGCGATTGTCACGATTTGCCCAGCTCAAAAAAAACATTTCCGGACGGAGCCCAGTATCGCGTGGAAATTCCCAGCGTGGAAGGGCTAGCCTCGTTTGAAGCGGTGCTGGAAGCGTGTGAAACGTACGGCGTGACGATTCACCGAATCTCACAGGGCAGCGGGATCATGCTCCTGACCGATCGCGAGCTTGAGCAGATGGCGGCGATTGGCCGTCGGGAGAAGCTGGAGGTGAGCCTGTTCGTCGGCCCGCGCGGCACCTGGGACATTACGCCGATGACCTGGGCCAGTGCAGGAAAAATTGCCGGACTGCGGGTGCAGGGTATGGATCAGCTGGCGTATGCGATCGAAGACATCAAGCGGGCCTGCCAGGCGGGCATCCGCAGCATTTTGGTGGCGGACGAGGGGCTCTTGTGGCTGGTCAACGAGTTCAAGAAACTGGGCGAGCTGCCCCCCGACCTGCTCGTAAAGATTTCCGTTCAGATGGGCCAGGCAAATCCCGTATCGATCCGGCTGATGGAACAAATCGGCGCCGGCACGTACAACGTGCCGACGGACCTTTCGCTGCCGCGCCTGGCGGCGATCCGGCAAGCAGTCGACATCCCGATTGACATTTACGTGGAAGCGCCGGACGACATGGGCGGGTTTATCCGCCACTACGACATCCCGGAAATCATCCGGGTGGCGGCTCCCGTCTACATCAAATTCGGCCTGCGCAACTCGCCAAACATCTACCCCTCCGGCAGCCATTTGGAACAGACGTCGATCAGTTTGTGCAGAGAGCGGGTACGCCGCGCCCGGATCGGTCTCGACATCATTCAACGGTACGCGCCCGATCTGAAGATTTCGGAAAAAGGTGCCGCCGGATTGGCCGTTCCTGCCCTGCCGATGAAAGGTGAACACGCATGGACGTAGTCACCTTTGGCGAGACGATGGTTCTGTTTACTCCGGTCTCGGCGGGACCGCTCCGCTCCGCAACCCACTTTGAAAAAACCATCGGCGGTGCCGAGTCCAACGTGGCAATCGCCCTCGCGCGGTTGGGCCATCACGTAAGCTGGGTGAGCCGACTCGGTGACGACGAGTTCGGCTTGTACATCCGCAATGTGATTCGCGGCGAGGGGGTCGATACGTCGCACGTCGTGTTTGACGCCGATCATCCCACGGCCGTCTTTTTCAAAGAGCGGCAAATTGCCCGCGAGTCCAACGTGTACTATTACCGCCGGGGATCGGCAGCCAGCTGCCTCCAGCCGGAGGACGTCCGCGAGGAGTTGATTGCCCGGGCGAAGTTTCTGCACGTCACCGGGATTACGCCGGCGCTCAGTCCATCGTGCCGGGATACCGTGTACATGGCGATTGAAAAAGCGAAACGGCATCGGGTAACCGTCGTATTCGACCCCAACATCCGGCTGAAGCTGTGGCCCGCTGACGAAGCGCGCAACGTGCTGATGGACATCGCCGGCCAATGCGACATCGTCCTGCCCGGATGGGAGGAAGGCCGGCTGCTGACGGGAGAAGACGCTCCCGAGCAAATCGCCGAACGATTGCGGAAAAACGGGGCAGCGGCCGTGGTGGTCAAGCTGGGCGAGCGCGGCGCTTACTATGCGACCGCAGACGAACGCGCGTACGTCGACGGATTTCCCGTCCCGCAGATCGTGGACCCGATTGGGGCCGGAGACGGTTTTGCCGCCGGTTTCCTGTCGGGATTGATCAGAGGCTGGTCGTACCGGGACGCCGTCAGGCTGGGTAACCGCGTCGGAGCTTATGCGCTGACGGTTGTCGGAGACGTCGAAGGATATCCGTACTGGTCGCAGATTGCGGATGAGAAGCCGCACATTCATCGCTGACCAGTAAACATACAAGGAGGGGAGAGAGCCAACCGTGCTGCCGAAAGTCAAGTTGCTGGAACGATTGGTGGAAAGCGGTGTGATCGCCGTGATCCGCCGGATTCCCGAAGACAGGATCGAACAAGTGGCGGACAGTTTGGTGCGGGGAGGCGTTACGGCCCTTGAGATTACGGTGGATTCAGAGAGTGCGTACGCTTCCATTGCCACGCTTAGCCGCCGTTATCAGGGACGTGCGATCATCGGAGCGGGAACAGTGATCGACAGCGAATCCGCCGTGATGGCGATCAAAAGCGGAGCCGATTTCATCTTCAGCCCCAGCCTGCATCAAGGCGTGATTCGTGCCGCCTTGCGTTACGGGAAGATCGCCGTACCGGGCGTGATGACGCCGACCGAAATGATTACGGCGGTGGAGTGGGGGGCCGATTTGGTCAAGCTATTCCCCGCGGCCGCGCTCGGGGTGCAGTATCTACAAGATGTCAAAGCGCCGTTTCCACACATTCCGATCATTCCTACCGGAGGCATTGACGAGCACAATGTCGCCGCGTTTATCGAGGCGGGAGCGGCAGCAGTCGGTATTGGCGGAAAACTGCTGGATCGCCGGGCGATTGCCGCCGGTGACTTTGCCGCCGTGGAACAAACGGCCCGAACAATTGTGGACGCCGTTCGCCGTGCCCGTGTTGATTGCGGAAAATCAGCGTAAAGAGTCTCGTTCATAGGTCCCGATTCTATGGTAATATATCTCCAACATCATTTCCGCAATCACATGGGTAAAGGGAGGATACAATGCCGATCATTCAAGCTGTGGAACGTGCTCTGAAAATACTCGACCTTTTTGATGAACAGGTAACCGAACTGAAAATCACCGAAATCAGCGAACGTATGCAGTTGCACAAGAGTACGGTTCATTCCCTGTTAAAGACGCTACAGGTACACGGCTACATTGACCAAAACCCGGAAAACGGCAAATATCGGTTGGGGATGAAGCTGTTTGAACGAGGGCATTATGTCATCCATGGTCTGGATATTCGGAAAATAGCGAAAAGATACCTCGTCGACTTGTCCATGAAGACCGGGCAAACAACGCATCTTGTCATCCTGGACGACAAAGAGGGCGTGTATATCGATAAGGTGGAAGGTCCGATGGCGACGATTTTGTACTCGCGCATCGGCAGGAGAATTCCCGTACATTCCAGCGCGGTGGGCAAGGTGCTGGTCGCCTTCTTGCCGGAGGAAGAACTTCGATACATCTTGGATGGATATCAGTACGTGCCGCAGACGCCAAACACGATCACCAATGAACAGGCGTTTCGGCAGGAACTGGAGAAGGTGCGGCAGGCTGGTTATGCAGTAGACAATCAGGAGAACGAGCCGGGCGTTCGCTGCATCGCTGTTCCCATCCGCAATCACAAGGGGCAGGTGGTGGCTGCTGTCAGCATCTCCACGCTGGTCTCCCGCGTAGATGACCACATGTTGATGGAGTTCCTCGGCATGTTGAAGCCGGCAGCAGAGGAAATGTCGCAGCAGATGGGGTACGGTATCGCCTCACAGCATTCGTAACAAATCGTCTCGCAACTTTCGTGACAAGGAAGTGCACCCGTGGGTGTCAGCATAATTTAAAACATAGTTTTACAATACAAAACAAATGGGAGGGTACCATATGCGGATTATTCGATTCTTGATGGGGGACTCTGTTCCGGTGCTTGCAGCTGTCCTCGATGATTCCCGGGTATATGTGCTGCCGCAGCGCGATTTTCTCGAGCTGGTGAGGGAGGCGGATGAGCGCGGGATCAGCCCGCTTGCCGTGGTGCAGGAAGCCATCGCCGATGCGCAGCCGATTCCGCAGCGAATGGAAGAACTGCCGCTCTTGGTGCCGGTGGAAGCGCCGGAGGTCTGGGCCTGCGGCGTGACGTACGAGCGAAGCCGGGATGCGAGAAACTACGAGGCTACCGGCGGAAAGCTGGACGTCACGACGTTTTACGACAAAGTATATGAGGCGAAACGGCCGGAGATCTTCTTTAAATCGACCGCAGCCCGAACGGTCGGCCCCAATCGGGAATTGTACCTGCGCAGTGACTCCAATTGGCAGATCCCGGAGCCGGAACTTGGCCTGGTTCTCGCCAGTGACGGCAGAATACTCGGATATACGGTCGGCAACGACATGAGCTGCCGTGACATCGAGGGAGAAAACCCGCTTTATCTGCCACAGGCGAAAGTGTGGCGGGGCTCCTGCTCAATTGGCCCGGCGATACGTCTGGCGGAAACGGTGGATGATCCGTACGCCTTCCAGATCACCTGCCGCATCAGCCGGAACGGAACCAAAGTGGTGGAAGGTACAGCAAGCACCGGACAGTTGAAACGGCGGTACGATGATCTGGTCGCGTATCTGCTGCGGGACAACCAGATTTTTGACGGCACCGTGTTGTTGACCGGCACGTGCATCGTCCCGCCGGATGAGTTCACGCTGGCCGACGGTGATCGGATCGAGATTGAGATATCCGGCATCGGCGTGCTGGTCAATCCCGTCAAGAGCCAGGCAGTGAAAAGTGTTACCGTGTAAAACCAGATTCAACCGACAAAAACGGAGCCGGTCATCCGGCTCCGTTCCAGACTGAAGACAAACTGTACTTTTTCATTGAGGTTCCGCAAGGAAACAATCTTTCCATCGTTGTCAGGCCGAAAGGCCTGCACATTGATCAACCGAAGGTGGAGATAAAGTACGGGCATGGAGTGATGGGCCAAGCGAGCTCCTTTGACGACCGACTTAGCGGAAAAACGAAGACGCGGGAATCAACAGGGGACACAAGTCTCACTTCATCGAAATACCCAGATGTTTGTCCCCTGCCCGCGTCTCGTTTTGGAGCGGACATCATTCGCTTCTGTGCTGGGCGTCAAGCGAGCGAGCGGGCCCGATCTCCCATGCGCCGCAGACTTTGTCTACACGCTGAAACGGAGCCGGTCATCCGGCTCCGTTCGTGACGCATCCCTACACTTTTCTGCTGTCGGCTACCCTCGCGTCTTTGTCTTGCTGTAACGTTTTCTTGTATTCGACGAGGCCAATCTCGCAGCCGGGGCCGATCGTTACGTTGTTTCCGCGCACGACGCTGGCCTTCGTGTACTCCAGATAGATGTCGTCGCCCTCGATCGTGCCGGCTGTAAGTGAACCGGCGGACGGAGAGAACAATGACTGAAACATTGCGCCAAGGCCCGACCCGAACCCTCTGCGGACACAGATCTGGTCGCCGCCGATTTCCTTGGCTGTGGAATCACCGTACAGGCGGACGTCGACCCTGCCCGCATTCAACAGCCCGCCGACGGTAAAGCTGCCGGTGGCCAAAAACCTCTCAGCCTGGCAGTCGCCTTTTGCCTTGAGCATCCCTTTGATTTCCAGTTCCTCTCCGCTGATATGGCCGTCTACTCGTAACTCTCCGCGAAGCAGGACTTCCTGCAGTTCGGCATTGCCGTGAATGTCCAGATTGCCGGTGATCTTTGCCTTTGCCGCCTGCATGTTTTGTGAAACGATGGCATCCCCGGTGATCTTCGCCGTTTCTGCTTTCAAGCTGCCATAAAACTCGCATCTCCCCATGCAGGTAAATGTGCGGCAGTCCACATCGCCGTCCACTCGGCCTTCTCCGCGCACTTTTACGTCATGGTAGACCCCGCCGGACGCGCTCACTGTACCGGTGATGGTCAAGTCTGATCTGATATTGCCTGGTTCCATTTGTATCCCTCCTTGACACAGCTTGCTTGACACAGCTTGGGCCGTGCGGTCATGGATGCCAGTGGTCAACGGACATGTCTCAGGTCTCCTTCGACGATTACACCTGTTGATGACGGGTCACCTTGGCCTCGGGAGACTGCTCGTATTTGTTGCGGTACTCGACCAGTTCGATGTCGCAGCCCGGACCGATCCGCACGTTGTTTCCGCGAACCACGCCGGCTTGCGTGTATTCCAGATAGATGTCATCACCCTCGATGCTGTCTGCGCTCAGTTTGGACGCAAACGGGGGAAAGAGAAACGCCAGAAATCTGGAAAGGTCGTTTGTCTCTCTGCGAACCGATATCGTTTTGCCGCCCATTTCCCGGATGCGGCTGTGTCCGTACAGCCTGACATCAATCGTTTCCGCGTTGACCAGTCCGTCGATGCGGATACCGCCCTTGATGGTGAGGGTTTCCACCTCGCAGTTTCCGGTGATGTTCGGCATTCCGCTCAGCTCCGCCCGCTCACCGACAATGTCGCCGCGGACGGTCGCCTTGCCGTTTATGACGACGTGCTCCGCCTTGAGAAAGCCGGCGATGGTGGCCAGCCCGTTTACTTCGATGCTGTCGTCAGCTGTTACGCTGCCGTTAATGTCTGCCTTGCCGTTGCAGAGAAACCTGACGCATGACAGATCGCCGTTTACCTTGCTCATTCCGTCGATTCTGACGTTGTTGAAAACCCCGCCCGACGCGCTTCCCATCCCGCTGATCAGCAGGTTGTGCCGCTTTTCCCTGTCCATAGGCGATTCCTCCCTTACGATAGTTTCAATTTCAGTGTTTCAATAACGTCGGCGATATTGAGCCGTTCCACGATGTTGACGCTCTGCTCGAAGTAGACGTCGCTCGGGCTTGAGACGAGCAGAAAAGCGGACACGCCCATTTTGCGAACGAAGATCAGTTCGCAATTTTTTCCTGCGAATTTGCCGTAGTGTCGGAGCAGCGTGCCGAGCAGGTTTTTGCCTTCGTCGAGGCTGATGACGCCCTGCTGGAGCAGCTTTTCCAGGATGAAGACAGCCAGGATGTAATCGAACGGAAACACCGGTGCATCCCCGAACTGTTCCGTAAACAAGTCCAGTGCCACTTTTGAAACAATGTTACGTTTCAGTAAGTCCTGTTTGCTCAAGGATATGTCCGCAGGCGCGGGCGAGAACATATCGGCCAGTTCGTCGAGCGACAAGTCGTCCTTCATGTTTTTGATCTTGTCAATGCGAGCGAGGATCATTTCGCGTGGAAAAAACGTCTCCTGACCGGTGAAGGTGGATTTGCGGATGAACCACTCTTCGGGAATGAGCTTTTTTCGCTTCCAGCGGTACAGTTGGCCGTATGAGATGCCTGTCAGTTCCAGCAGTTCCTTCTTGGAGATGAGATCCTGTTCCACAACGGGCCCCCCTTTCGCACAATTAGTGTAACATAACAATGTTACGTTGCAAAGACGGCAGCCGCCTGTTCGGGAAACAAGCAGGCGGAAATAAGCATATCACCTAACTGCGCTGCTGTGTCCCGATTTCATGATCGTGCTGTTATGAAATAAATATTGCAATAACTAAAATATGGTGCAATAATTATTTCATAAACGACGTGGGGGGAGTCACCATGAATCTTTCTTCCTTTCAGCAGCACTACCGTGAAAAACGTCCGAAATCAGCGGCGTTTTTTGAGCAGGCACAAATGTTGATTGCCGGTGGAGTGAACGGCAATCTGCGATACTATCAACCCTTTCCCATTACCTTTGCGCAGGCGCGTGATGCCTGGCTGTATGACCTGGACGGCCATGCGTACGTCGACTACTTGCTGTCTTATGGCGCTTTGCTTTTGGGGCATGGTCATCCGGTTGTGCAGAAGGCGATTCAACAAGTATGGGAACAGCAGGGGACCAGCAGTTTTGGTGCAACTCATCCGCTGGAGCTGGAAATGGCACAAGAACTGGCCGGTCTGTATCCCAGCTTTGAGGAAGTGCGGTTTACCAATTCCGGTTTGGAAGCGACGCTGTTTGCTCTGCGTCTGGCAATGGCTTACACGGGGAAAACGCATATCGCCAAATTTGAGGGCCATTATCACGGGGCGCACGATCATGTGCTGGTCAGCGTAAATCCGACCTTTGACCGCTTCGGGGATCAAACATCGCCGGCGTCCGTTCCGGAATCCCTGGGGACACCGGATTACTATCTGCAGCATACCGTCGTGCTTCCGTTCAACGATTGGGATGCTTGCGAAAAAATTATGACAGAGAAAAAGGATCAGCTCGCCGCTGTCATCGTGGAACCGATGCAATCCGGATATATCCCGGCCGACCGCCAGTTTATGAAAAATCTGCGGCAGCTGACTGACAACCTCGGAATTATCCTCATTTTTGATGAAGTCAAGACGGGATTTCGCGTTTCCTTGGGGGGCGCCCAGGATTACTATGGCGTAACGCCCGATTTAAGCGCATTGGGGAAAGTGGTGGGAGGAGGGTTCCCGATCGGCGTCGTCGGGGGAAAACGCCGCCTTCTCGAGATGTGTTCGCCTCTGCGCTCCCGCAATCGTCAGGAAGTCGTCTTTCACAGCGGCACCTTCAACGGAAATCCCATCTCCCTTGCGGCAGGCCTGGCTACGATTCGGTATTTGCAGGAGCCTGGCCGTTTTGCATCGCTGGTGCAGCGCACACATCAGCTGCGCGACGGAATTCACGAGCTTGCCCGGCGGTATGGCGTCCCCGTAAAAACAATGGGCGTCGGGACCATTTTCAACGTCCTGACTACGGAGGCTGAAGTACGGAATTATCGCGATCTGGGGGCGAACCGCCACGAGCTTCGCCTTGCGCTCGACTATCTGCTGATGGATCACGGTGTCTATTCAAAACCGCTCAATCGCTTTTCGCTCTCAGACGCGCACGGCCCGGCGGAGATTCAGGCGACGCTGGACGCGTTTGAAAAAAGTTTTGCCGCGCTGGGCCAACATGTGACCGCATAGTCGTATTCCGCTGCGTTGTCGCCGCTTCTATCCTTTCGTATACTTAACGGTATTGGATGTACGGGACAACGTATTGAGGTGATCACGATGGAATACGGACCTTCCATTCTCCAGAAGGTGTCACAGTTGTACGCACAGATGAGTCCCTCACAGCAGCGGATTGCCGACGTAATACTGCGGGACCCTGAATCGGCCGCCTTTTACAACGTCGCCGAAATGTCCCGCAAGGCCGGTGTCAGCGAATCGACCGTTACCCGCTTTGCCTCGTTTATCGGCTGTTCGGGCTATCCGGCCCTCTCGCGGGAACTGCAGGAACTGGTCCGATCAAAGTTGACCACCGGCGAGCGCTTCCAGCTCTCGCGCGTGGTGGAAAGCGCCGAGCAGCGAACAGTCCTGCAGTATTTCGAAGAGGATGTGCAAAACCTGACGCTGATGATGGAACGAATCGATTTGGAGGCGTTTGGAAGGATCGTCAAACGTCTCGTCGCGGCTCCGCGCATCGGAATCGTTTGTGCGCGAAGCACGCTGTCCATCGGGCTTTTCTTCGAGTTTTACCTGCGTTTTCTGAGCAAGGAGACCGTCTTGCTTACCGGAGAGCCGCGCACGGTTGATCAGCTGCAACGCTTTGGCGCAGACGATGTGATTGTGGGCATCGGCTTTGCGCGATACTCCCGTTTTACGGTCGACTGTCTGGCCTACGGGAAGAAAAAAGGGGTTCATGTCGCAGCCATTACTGACTATCCCTCTTCGCCGCTGGTTCGCCATGCCGACGAGGTGCTCTATACGCCGACAGGAATTGCTTCACACATGGATTCCCTGGTAGCGCCGCTTTCGGTCGTCACTGCCCTGCTGCGAGCGATGACCCAGGCGTCTGCCGAACAGGCCAAGGATGTCCTGCTGGAATTGGAAGAGGTTTGGAGGCACTTTGACAGTTACGTGGAACCCAGGAAATAGACATGTGCGTGACCCTATCAAACTGCACGTGCAAAACACCCTGCCGGCATCGGTAGGGTGTTTTTGCATAATGCAGGATTTTCTACACATACAAACGTTGTTCATGGGAAATGTATGGATATGAAACTGGGGGTTTATGGCGAACACGATGTCTGAGCGCTTACGAACAAGGAGGGATTCATTTGAATCACAGAGAGCATCAAGAAGAGAATCCGTTTTTCAATCTGGTCGAGAACAAGCTCGAGGAGCCCGGGAATGACCAACAGAAGAAGCAGCAGAACGACGAACGACAGCATGGGCAGCAGGACGTACAGCAGGCAATTGAGCAGAAGCGGCAGCAGATAGCGCCGCCAGCCGCGCCTTGTCAGCGGGAGGAGCAGCAGAATCAGGTGAACCATCAAAAAATCAATCAATTTATCCAGGAATCCAAACAAGAACTGCAAGAAGGAGCACTTGGCGATATCTGGCAACAGGAGCAACAGGAGCAACCGCAGCAACAACAAGAACAGCAACAACAGCAACCGCAACATCAACTGCAAGAATCGAAACCTGCATCCGGTATGCAGCAGGGGAGTGCCAGCCAAGGTGCTGTCGGCACGGTGTGAAAAAACGTTTGCAACCGAACAGCTGCCCCAACCG
Organism: Brevibacillus sp. NL20B1; assembly: GCF_018195675.1. Classification (NCBI taxonomy): domain Bacteria; kingdom Bacillati; phylum Bacillota; class Bacilli; order Caryophanales; family Paenibacillaceae; genus Brevibacillus; species Brevibacillus sp. NL20B1. The sequence goes on along the minus strand of NZ_JAGTPT010000008.1, from coordinate 104,711 downwards.
TAATAATAGTAGGAATACGAACTTGATTCATGGGGAGGCAATCACATGCTCATCTCAACCACCAACACCTTGCAGGGCAAAGAAGTTGTGGAGTATCTGGGCATTGTCAGCGGTGAAGTGATTATGGGGGCCAACGTGGTTCGCGATTTTCTGGCAGGGATCACTGACATCATCGGCGGCCGCAGCGGTGCCTATGAGAACAAGCTCGCCGAAGGCAGGGAACTGGCGATCCAGGAAATGAAGGAGAAAGCGAGAGCCCTGGGGGCAAATGCCGTCATCGGCGTGGATTTGGACTTCGAGACGCTGCGCGAAGGCATGATGATGGTAATCGCTACGGGAACAGCGGTACGGGTGAAGTGACAGTCGGGCATCTGCCCGGCTTTCTCTTTGATGCGATCGGGTAGGACAAAACAAGCGGAGCAAAAAATGCTTTACTCCGAATGGGAAGCAATACTATTCTAACAAGTGAACAAGTATTTTCTAAATTGTCAGCAAATAACATACGCTGCCGGCATCCCATTAGGGAGAACGGACTTCCGTAGACGCAGCAGCTCACCCTGCCAAAGAACCAGTAAAAAATAACTACTATAATACATGGCGGCGGCGAGGCCGTTCCCCCAAAACGCCGAAAGCGCGAGATACAAACCTTCATCTGCGGGCATTGCGACAATAATTCCCGCTCTGTCGACCATGGTAGAAAAAACTGGTCAAGACTTGGAGTCCTGCGATAAAATAAGACCTGCGAACTACTGTCTCCATAATGAGGGACCGCTCGTGTACCTTTTTGGCTGTTATCAAAAAGCTGGAAGACCACACCGTGCACGTTGACTTCTACCACCTGTCGAAGCAGCCTCAGCCGTGCGCCTGATGCTGAAGGCAAACGCCAGATTCGTGAAAAAAGACGGGATAATTTCGTCGCGGCCGCCTTCGACGAGGCGGGCGCAGAACCAGTTTGCGGATTGGACAAGCGCGGTGACAAATGCGTCGCGATCCGCACTGTCGATTGGGGCAGTTGCAGGGATGTCTGACAAGCCAGCGATCACGATGGGAGGATACCTGCATGAAAAGGACCTTGCGTGCGTATGTGTTTCCGGTACTGATGGCCGGTCTGTTGCTGGCCGGCTGCTCCGAGGGCGTCAAAGATGCGGAGTCCGACATGAAAAAGCAGTTGGACGCCGATCTGAGAGCCGTGGAAAAGGTAACCGTGCTCTCCACGGACGGTCAGGAAGTTCCTCTTGCTCTCGACGAATTTCTCAAGGAACTTCCCGAGCAGGGAAAAGACCTGCAGGTTTCCCCGCAGCCGCTGAAGCGGGACGAGATTCGCTATACGCTGGTGCTCTACCGGCAGAAGCTGGCCCCGTTGGTGGTGGAAGTGGGCAAGCAAGCAAGCCAGTACGGAGAGAATACATATCGCGGACCGGGTGCCGACCGCTTTTACCAGTGGATCCATCGGAAGGCGGGAAAAGGGCTGCTGCCGACAGCAGTCCAGACGGCGGTGGTCACTGCTGAAGACTTGGGTCAAACGGTTACGCTTGGCACAACCCAGGCGAAATTTCTCCAGGGGGTGCTTGCGGCTGCCACCCCGCTGAGCGACGAGAAGATCGATCAGTACCCGCTGTATCCCAATTACCTGCTGCGCATCGATGCAGGGGATCGTTCCCTGCACGTTTCCATGCTAACGCCGACGCTGGTGTCCATTCCGTTCGGCCGGGAAACGCATTACTACAGCATCCAGGGTTCGCTGTTTTCGCAGCTCACCCAATGGCTGCCGCCGCGGCGGACGGAGGGTGATGCGTTGGACAGGCTGTTTCAAGCGTCGAAAATCCGCATCGAGCCGTCCGGGGATGTAAGCGTGGCGTCTGTCGAGCAAAGCGCGACGGAAACGACGGTGGAGCAGGGGAAAGCACATCAGTGTGTCCGGCTGCTGAAAGGCGGCGTGGCGATTGCCGGTCAGCCAAAGTCGCCGGGCAATGAGCGCTATCGCCTGATCTTTTCCGTCGAACAGGGCGACGTGACCGTGCACGTCTACGATCGCCACATTCGCGTGAACGACACCTGGTATGTCCACGAGCATCTGGACGACAAGCTGCTGACCCTGTTTGGGGGAAAAAAGTAAGCGGAATTCTCATGAAATGTTCGACTTCTGGTCACGATAGTAGAGAACATGTCAATTCCACTACCACTTTTGCGATTTTTGTCGTAGAATAGTTACGTTGCACTGATAAAGGCAGTTTTGTGTCTGGCGGAACAAACTTTGGGCCGGTGCGAACCTGCCGATCTTTATTTGCCATTAGGAGGATGGAGAATGAACATTCACGAGTATCAAGGCAAAGAGATACTGAAGCAGTACGGTGTAAAGGTTCCCGAAGGACGCGTGGCGTTCACCGTGGATGAAGCGGTGGAAGCGGCCAAGGAACTGGGCACCCAGGTAGTCGTCGTGAAGGCGCAAATCCATGCCGGCGGACGCGGTAAGGCAGGCGGGGTAAAAGTGGCGAAAAGCCTCGACGAAGTCCGTACATATGCGCAAGAGCTGCTTGGCAAGGTTCTGGTTACTCACCAAACCGGTCCGGAAGGCAAAGAAGTAAAACGCCTCCTGATTGAGCAGGGCTGCGACATCAAGAAGGAATACTACGTCGGTCTTGTGGTTGACCGTTCGACTGGCCGTGTCGTTATGATGGCCTCCGAAGAGGGCGGTACTGAAATCGAAGAAGTGGCAGCACGCACCCCGGAAAAAATCTTCAAGGAAGTCATCGATCCGGTTACCGGCCTGACTCCATTCCAAGCGCGCAAGCTGGCGTTTGCGATCAATATTCCGAACGAATTGGTAAACAAAGCCGTCAAGTTCATGATGGGCCTGTACCAAGCATTTGTCGACAAAGATTGCTCCATCTGCGAAATCAACCCGCTCGTGGTTACCGGTGACGGCGAAGTCATGGCGCTTGACGCCAAGCTGAACTTCGACAGCAACGCCCTGTTCCGCCACCCTGAGATCGTGGAACTGCGCGACCTGGATGAAGAGGACGAAAAAGAGATCGAAGCATCCAAATTTGACCTCTCCTACATCGCCCTGGATGGCAACATCGGCTGCATGGTAAACGGTGCCGGCCTGGCCATGGCGACCATGGACATCATCAAATTCTACGGCGGCGAACCTGCCAACTTCCTCGATGTAGGCGGCGGCGCTACCGAAGAAAAAGTAACCGAAGCGTTCAAGATCATCCTGAAAGACCCGAAAGTAAAAGGGATCTTTGTCAACATATTCGGCGGCATCATGAGATGCGACGTTATCGCAAACGGCGTTGTTGCTGCTGCGAAACAAGTGAAACTGGATCGTCCGCTGGTTGTCCGTCTGGAAGGCACCAACGTGGACCTCGGCAAGAAAATCCTCAGCGAATCCGGGCTCAACATCGTTGCGGCTGACTCCATGGCGGATGGCGCTGAGAAGATCGTAGCGCTGGTTCAATAAGGCAGAGTCTCGGACGCACCGGAGAAAAGGCTTTTCGAGAAGTATCTATACGCGATGAAAAAGGTGGGACAATTACGCGATGAGTATTCTCGTGAACAAACATACAAAGGTAATCACCCAGAACATGACTGGTAAAACCGGTATGTTCCATACCAAAGGCGGTCTGGAGTACGGCACGCAAATGGTTGCAGGTGCAGTACCCGGCAAAGGCGGCACCGTAGTCGATTTCACGCTGGACAACGGCAGCACTGTATCGGTTCCGGTATTCAACACGGTAGCAGAAGCAAAAGAAGCGACCGGTGCCAACACATCGGTTATCTACGTTCCGCCGGCGTTTGCGGCTGACGCCATCATGGAAGCGGTTGATGCCGAACTGGATCTGGTCATCTGCATCACCGAAGGCATCCCGGTTCTCGACATGGTGAAAGTAAAACGCTACATGGAAGGCAAAAAGACCAAATTGATCGGCCCCAACTGCCCTGGTATCATCACGCCGGGTGAGTGCAAAATCGGCATCATGCCGGGCTACATTCACACCCCGGGTAAAGTGGGCATCGTATCCCGCTCCGGCACCCTGACCTACGAGGCGGTTCATCAAACCACGACCCGCGGTATCGGTCAGTCCACCGCAGTCGGTATCGGTGGTGACCCGGTAAAAGGCATGGAATTCATCGACGTGCTGAAACTGTTCAACGAAGACCCGGATACCGAAGCGGTTATCATGATCGGGGAAATCGGCGGTACGGCTGAGGAAGAAGCGGCTGAATGGATCGCTGCCAACATGAAGAAGCCGGTCGTAGGCTTTATCGGCGGTCAAACTGCTCCTCCGGGAAAACGTATGGGCCACGCTGGTGCAATCATCTCCGGCGGCAAAGGTACGGCAGCCGAGAAGATCGCCAAGCTGGAAGCGTGCGGCGTGCGCGTGGCAAAAACGCCGGCAGTCATCGGCGAAACGCTGGTGGAAGTGCTCAAAGAGCGCGGTCTGCTGGAAAAAGTAATGAACAAGTAATTCAATCTGGTCGCAGTTTGCGTGCCGAAAGAGGACAAGCATGGACGCTTGCCCTCTTTCTTTTTTTGTGCCCGCCGCTGTCTCCGTGTACAATAGCAGGCGAAACGTCGCGGCAGATGCCGCCGGACAACCACGCACAGATCGGAGGCGGTCGGGTGAAGGTCGGAAGTGATCGATTGGAAGAGCGGGATTGGCTGTATGCGATGATCAAGATGAACGGTCTGGGACGAAAAAAACTTTGGGAGCTGTACGGGCGCTGGGGATCATTCGCGCAAGCTGCCGTCAACTGGAAGAGCGTTTTGGAAGAGGGGAACGTACGGGTGAGAACTGTGCAGACCTGGACGGACGCGCTTGCGCCATCCGCTGTGCTGGCAGTGAAGCAGGAACGAATCCGCGCCGGCATCTCGTTCGTATGTTTCTGGGAAGAGGCATTTCCCCCGCTGCTCAGGAACATTCCAGACCCGCCATTAGCCTTGTTTTACAGAGGGGATGTGTCGCTGCTGAAGCAGCCTGCGATCGGTGTCGTGGGCGCCCGCAAGCCGACTGCATATGGACGGGCGGCGTGCCGCCACCTGGTCAAACAGTTGGCCCAAACAGGCATGGTAATCGTCTCCGGGCTGGCGTACGGAATTGACGCTGAAGCGCACAGGGCGGCACTTGACGCCGGAGCGCCTACTGTCGGGGTGATGGGCTGCGGAATCGACCAGGTGTATCCCGTGTTTCATCGGCGTCTCTACGCGGAGATTGGGTCAAGCGGCCTGCTTCTTTCGGAATATCCGCCGGGGACGCCCGCAAAGCCGGGCCTGTTTCCCGAGCGCAACCGGATCATCAGCGGGCTGAGTCTCGGCGTGCTGGTCGTCGAAGCGGCGGAACGCAGCGGATCGCTGATTACGGCCGATTGTGCGCTGGAGCAGGGGCGGGAAGTGTTTGCCGTCCCCGGGCCGATATTTTCCGAGGTGAGCGCGGGTCCGCATAACTTGCTGAAACAAGGTGCAAAGCTAGTAACGAATGCGGCCGACGTGCTGGATGAATTGGGGATATGGCCTAAGACGCCTGTTGCGGACGATCAGCCAGCCTGTGGAGATGGGGGCAGGCTGGGCGAAGCGGAGAGCAAAGTATACGCGCTGATCGGCTGCGAGCCCGTCCACGCTGACCAGCTGGCCGAAGCGCTCCCGCCGCGGGAACGGCAGCGGCTGCACCAGACCCTGCTTATGCTGGAAACAGGAGGATTCATTGTCAGCTTGCCCGGAGGCTATTTTGCCAGAAAGTGACCTCGTCCGATTTCCTCTAAGCAATATCAAGCCTTGCAGGTGTTTGACAAATCGGATGAGCATATTTAATAATAGGGGAGATTCCTTACAGAAAGGGGAGGAAATAAGTGGCTGACACGCTTGTGATTGTCGAATCCCCAGCAAAAGCAAAAACGATTGGAAAATATCTGGGAAGCAAATATATGGTGAAAGCGTCCATGGGCCATGTGCGCGACCTCCCAAAAAGCCAAATGGGTGTTGACGTATCGAAAGGATTTGAACCGAAATACATAACCATTCGCGGCAAGGGGGATGTGCTGAAAACCCTTAAGGACGCCGCCAAGAAAGTAAAAAAGGTATACCTGGCGGCGGACCCGGACCGCGAAGGGGAGGCGATTGCCTGGCACTTGGCGCAGTATCTCGGGTTGGACATGAGCCAGCCGCTGCGCGTGGTGTTCAACGAGATTACCAAAGACGCCATCAAGGAGGCGTTCAAACACCCCCGTCACATCAACATGGACCTGGTGAACGCCCAGCAGGCGCGGCGAATCCTGGACCGCCTGGTCGGTTACAACATCAGCCCGATCTTGTGGAAAAAGGTGCGCAAAGGGCTGAGTGCCGGGCGCGTTCAGACGGTGACGGTCAAGCTGATCATTGACCGCGAGCGGGAAATCCAGCGGTTTGTGCCGGAGGAGTACTGGACGATCAGCAGTACGCTCTTGAGCAACGGCAAGCCGTTTGAGGCCAAATTCTACGGATACGGCGACGAAAAAAGGGAGCTGAAGTCAGAGGCGGACGTCAATGCGGTGCTGGACCGCATTCAGGGACAGCCGTACGTGGTGCAGAAGGTGACCAAACGGGAGCGCAAGCGCAATCCCGCACCACCGTTTATCACCAGCTCGCTGCAGCAGGAAGCGGCACGCAAGCTGAACTTCCGGGCGGCCAAGACGATGCGGATTGCGCAGGAGCTCTATGAAGGGATTGATCTGGGCGGCAAGGAAGGAACGGTCGGTCTGATCACCTACATGCGTACCGACTCCACGCGCGTTTCCGTGACGGCCCAAGAGGAAGCCAAAGCCTACATCGTGGAACACTTCGGGGCTGATTACGTCCCGGCCGAGCCGCGTGCCCAGGTGAAAAAGGAAAATGCCCAGGATGCCCACGAAGCGATTCGCCCGACGTCGGTCATGCGCACGCCGGACCAGCTCAAGGATGTGCTGAGCCGCGACCAGCTTCGCCTGTACCGGCTGATCTGGGAGCGCTTCCTTGCCAGTCAGATGGCGTCTGCTGTGCTGGACACGATGAGCGTGGACATCGCGGCAGGTGAAGTGACGTTCCGGGCGACCGGTTCCAAGGTAAAGTTCCCCGGCTTCATGAAGGTATATATTGAAGGAAGCGACGACGGCAAGGAAGAGGAAACATTCCTGCCGCCGATTGAAGAGGGACAGACGCTGGAATTGAAGGAAATCGAACCGACCCAGCACTTTACGCAGCCGCCGCCCCGCTACACTGAGGCGCGGCTGGTCAAGACGCTGGAGGAACTGGGGATTGGACGCCCCTCCACTTATGCGCCGACATTGGACACGATCCAGAAACGGGGCTACGTGGCTCTGGAGGAGAAGCGGTTCGTCCCGACCGAACTGGGGGAGATCGTCATTTCCCTGATCGAAGAGTTCTTCCCCGAAATCCTGGATGTGGAGTTTACCGCCCACATGGAATCCGACCTGGACAACATCGAGGAAGGGATTGTCGATTGGGTGAAGGTGCTCGACGCCTTCTACCAGGATTTTTCCAAGCGGCTCGCCGTTGCCGAGGAGCAGATGGAACAAGTAGAGCTGAAGGACGAAGAATCCGACGAGACATGCGAACTGTGCGGTCGGGTGATGGTGTACAAACTGGGGCGTTTCGGGAAGTTTCTCGCCTGCTCCGGATTTCCCGAATGCCGCAACACCAAACCGATCGTCAAGGAACTCGGCATCCCCTGCCCGCAGTGTGAAACCGGATCGATCATTGAACGTAAATCTAAGAGGAACCGTATTTTTTACGGATGCAACCGTTATCCGGAATGCGATTTTGTTTCCTGGGACAAACCAATTGCGCGTCCTTGTCCGAAGTGCGGCGGGATGCTCGTCGAAAAGAAACGGAAAAAGCAGGGCGTCAGCATTGTCTGCACCAAATGCGATTACCAGGAAGAAGCCGATTCCTGAGGACGTGTGGAGGATACCAGCATGAATGAACAACCGTACGTAACCGTGGTGGGGGCCGGGTTGGCAGGCAGTGAAGCGGCCTGGCAGATCGCCCAATCCGGCGTCCGCGTCAAACTGTATGAAATGCGGCCGAAGACACAGACGCCCGCTCACCATACCGACAAATTTGCGGAGCTGGTCTGCAGCAATTCACTGCGGGCCAATTCGCTGACCAACGCGGTAGGGGTATTAAAGGAAGAAATGCGCCGCTTTGACTCGGTCATCATCGGCGCAGCGGACAAGTGCGCTGTTCCGGCCGGCGGTGCGCTGGCCGTGGATCGGCACGAGTTTGCCCAATATGTGACCGATGCCGTGCGCAACCACCCGCTGATCGAAGTGATCAACGAGGAAGTGACGGAGATTCCCGAGGGCATCGTGGTGATCGCCACCGGCCCGCTCACTTCGCCGGCGCTGTCGGAGAAGCTGAAGGAGTTGACTGGTGAAGAGTACCTGTACTTCTATGACGCGGCGGCGCCCATCATCGAAAAGGACTCCATCGACATGGACAAGGTGTTTGTCGCGTCGCGCTACGACAAGGGAGAAGCAGCCTACCTCAACTGCCCGATGACGGAAGAGGAGTTCAACCGCTTTTACGACGCGCTGATCACGGCGGAGGAAGCCCCGCTCAAGGAGTTTGAGAAGGAGATCTATTTCGAAGGCTGCATGCCGATTGAAGTGATGGCCAAACGGGGACGGCAGACGATGCTGTTCGGTCCGCTGAAACCGGTGGGCTTGATTGATCCGCGCACCGGCAAGCAGCCGTTTGCCGTCGTGCAGCTTCGCCAGGACAACGGAGCGGCCACCCTGTACAACATGGTCGGCTTCCAGACACATCTCAAGTGGCCGGAACAAAAACGGGTCTTTTCGCTCATCCCTGGCTTGGAAAACTGCGAAATCGTCCGCTACGGCGTGATGCATCGCAATACGTTCATCAATTCGCCCAGGCTGCTTCGTCCCACCTATCAGTACAAGGGGCGGGACACGCTGTTTTTCGCCGGACAGATGACCGGCGTGGAAGGATACGTGGAGTCGGCCGCATCGGGATTGCTGGCGGGCATAAACGCGGCCCGGCTGGCCAAGGGAGAGGAACTGCTTGTCCTTCCACCGGAGACGGTGATAGGCAGCATGGCGCGGTACATTACGACCGCAGACCCAAACAACTTTCAACCGATGAATGCCAACTTCGGGCTTGTTCCCGAGCTGCCGAAACGCATTCGCAACAAGCGGGAGAAGAACGAAAAACTCGCTGAGCGGGCGCTAGACACAATTCAGAATTTTACACAAAAAAGACACAAATTAAGTTGATATACGATTTTCGGCTGTGTTACTATATAGGTGCCTTTGAGGAGGGTGCATGCCAGATGGACAAATCGCAGCAGATATCCATAGACATTGAGCTGTTCACCCGTTACTTGCGCGTCGAAAAAAATGCCTCTCCTCATACGGTGAAGCAGTACGTGGCTGATATTAACGAATTCGTCGCCTTTATGGAACAGCACCAAATCCCCGTATTTGCTGCTGTTTCTTATTTACACGGCCGCTCTTTTCTCGCTCATTTGGCGAAAAGGGGGCTGTCACGGCGCAGTATCGCCCGCAAGCTGTCCAGTTTGCGCAGTCTGTACCGTTTTTTGCTGAGGGAAGGCCGGTTGGAGCAAAATCCGTTTCAACTGGTGTCCACGCCCAAGGTGGAAAAAAAGCTCCCTTCGTTCCTATATCCGCATGAACTGCAACCATTTTTTGACCTGCCTGACACACAGACCCCGCTCGGCATGCGCGATCGGCTCATTTTCGAGCTGCTGTATGCGAGCGGGATTCGCGTGTCCGAGCTGGTGACGCTGACGCTGGATGCGGTCCATGTCTCCAGGGGAATCGCCTTGGTGTACGGAAAAGGGGCCAAGGAGCGATATGTGCCGATCGGCAGTTATGCTTGTGACATTCTCCGGCAATACCTAGAATATGGAAGACCAAAACTGCTATCCGGTAACAGCGACCACGGCTATCTGCTGCTCAACTACAGGGGGGAACCGCTGTCCGACCGGAGCGTCCGCCGCATCGTCGACAAATACGTGGAGCAGCACGCCCTGAACCTGCGCGTGTCGCCGCATACGTTCCGCCACACCTTTGCCACCCATCTGCTGAACGCGGGAGCCGATCTGCGGACCGTTCAGGAGCTGTTGGGCCACGTCAACGTTTCGACGACGCAGGTGTATACGCATGTGACCAAGGAACGGCTGCGCCATGTCTATGACGCGGCCCATCCGCGTGCGACCGCGCGTCATTCCGGGTCCGCCGGAAGTACATAAGCGGGAGGAATCTGCAATGGAACAGTTTCATGCAACGACGATTTTTGCCATACATCACAACGGCGAAGCGGCCATGGCCGGCGACGGACAGGTCACGTTCGGCAACAGCATGGTGATGAAGCACGGGGCAAAAAAAGTGCGCCGACTGTACCGCGGTGAGGTGCTGGCGGGTTTTGCTGGGTCTGTCGCGGATGCGATCACCCTTTTTGAAAAGTTTGAAGGCAAACTGGAAGAGTTCCACGGCAACCTGCAGCGGGCGGCTGTGGAGTTGGCGAAAGAATGGCGCATGGATAAGATCCTGCGCCGCTTGGAAGCGATGATGATCGTGATGAACAAGGAGCATCTGCTGCTCATTTCCGGCAACGGCGAAATCATCGAACCGGATGACGGCATTCTCGCGATCGGCTCGGGAGGCAGTTTCGCATTGGCGGCTGGCAGGGCGCTGAAACGGTACGCGCCTCATCTGAGCGCCAAGGAGATTGCCGAAGCCGCGCTGCGGACGGCTGCTGAGATTTGCGTGTTCACCAACGACAATCTGGTCGTGGATGAGATGAAATGAAAGGAAGGGAGGACTCCCTGTGCTGAACCTTGAGCAGTTAACCCCGCGCAAGATTGTAGAACATCTGGACGTGTACATCGTCGGGCAGGCCCAGGCGAAAAAAGCCATCGCAGTGGCGCTTCGCAACCGGTACCGGCGCAGCCGGCTGCCGGAACATCTGAGGGATGAAGTGGTGCCGAAAAACATCCTGATGATCGGGCCGACCGGCGTGGGGAAAACGGAGATCGCCCGCCGGATCGCCAAATTGACGGGGGCTCCGTTTGTCAAAGTGGAGGCCACCAAATTTACAGAAGTGGGGTATGTGGGCCGCGACGTGGAGTCGATGGTTCGCGACCTCGTCGAGGCGGCCATCCGTACCGTCAAGCAGGAAAAAATGGAGGAAGTCCGGGAGAAGGCGGAGAAGCTGGCAAACGACGCCATCGTCAACATCCTCGTCCCTTCACGCAAACAGCAGCATTCGTTCAAAAACCCGCTGGAGATGCTGTTCGGCGGTCAGCAGCAGCAGACTCAAACGTCCGATGCGGAAGATGCGTCGCTGGAACAGCAGCGCCGGCAGGTGGCCTGGCAGCTCGCGAATGGTCATCTGGAGGACCAGATGATTGAAATCGACGTGGAAGATCAATCCCCGTCCATGTTTGACCTGTTTCAGGTTCCGGGTACGGAGCAAATGGGGATGCAGATGCAGGACATGTTGGGCAACCTGCTCCCCAAGAGGACGAAGAAGCGAAAATTGCGAATAAAAGATGCGCGAAAGGTATTAATTCAACAAGAAGCGCAAAAACTGGTGGATATGGACGAAGTCACGCAGGAGTCGATTTACCGCGCCGAAAACCACGGCATCATCTTTATTGACGAGATCGACAAAATCGCCGGAAAGGACGGTCGGGGTCCCGACGTCTCGCGGGAAGGCGTTCAGCGCGACATCCTGCCAATCGTGGAAGGTTCGACAGTGATGACCAAGTACGGGCCGGTCAAGACCGACCACATCCTGTTCATTGCTGCCGGCGCATTTCACATGGCCAAACCGTCCGATCTGATTCCGGAACTGCAGGGGCGTTTCCCCATCCGTGTGGAGCTGACCAGCTTGCGGGCGGAGGACTTTGTCCGGATTTTGACAGAGCCAAAAAATGCGCTCTTGAAGCAGTACAGCGCGCTGCTGGAGACGGAAGGGGTCCGGGTGGAATTTACCCCGGAGGCAATCCAGGAAATCGCCCGTCTGGCAGCCGAGGTGAACCAGTCTACCGACAACATCGGTGCGCGTCGTCTGCACACGATGCTGGAAAAACTGCTGGAAGACCTCTCCTTTGAGGCGCCTGACATTCATTTGGATGTGGTGCAAATCACGCCGGAGTACGTCCGTGACAAACTCGGATCGATTGCCGGCAACAAGGATTTAAGCCAGTACATTCTCTAAATCCGAACGATCACTATTATTGGGAGGAACGTAACAATGGATTTGTTATCAAAAACCAGAAGAATTAACCGCCTGCTGCAAAAATCGGCGGGTCATGCCGTCAACTTCAACGAGATGGCGCAAGTGCTGAGTGATGTCATTGAGGCCAACATTTTCGTCGTCAGCCGCAAAGGCAAACTGCTCGGCTTTTCGATTCACCAGGAAGTGGACAACGATCGCATCCGCAAAATGCTGGAAGAGCGCCGTTTCCCCGAAGAGTACAGCACCGGTCTTCTGAAAGTGGAAGAGACGTCTGCCAACCTGGACGTAGACAGCCCGTACACCATTTTCCCGGTTGAGATGAAAGAAGTATTCCGCTCCGGGTGGACCACCATCGTGCCAATCATCGGCGGTGGCGACCGGCTGGGTACGCTGATTCTCGGCCGCGTCAACAACCAGTTTGTCGACGATGACCTGATCCTGGCCGAAGTGGGCGCGACCGTGGTCGGCATGGAAATCCTGCGGGAACGCTCCGAAGCGATCGAGGAGGAAGCGCGCAGCAAAGCGGTTGTGCAGATGGCCATCGGCTCCCTTTCCTACAGCGAACTGGAAGCCGTGGAGCACATCTTTGAAGAGCTGGAAGGCAAGGAAGGCCTGCTGGTCGCATCCAAAATCGCTGACCGCGTGGGTATTACCCGTTCCGTCATTGTGAACGCCCTGCGCAAACTGGAAAGTGCAGGTGTGATTGAATCTCGTTCACTCGGGATGAAAGGTACCTTCATCAAGGTGCTGAACGAAAAACTGCTGCCGGAACTGGAAAAACTGAAAACTTCATGACTTTTGAAGCCCCTGGAGTCAGGAGATAATGTCTCCAGATGGTGACAATTCTGTGAAGGAAAGGTGTAGCGACAGTGAAAAGCTACACCTTTTTTCATGGGCAAATAGTCCTGATTATTGAGTGGGACTAACTGGTCTCACGAGCCTAAAATTGGCGAATCTCTGTAAAATTATTGAATTCTAGCAAGGATCGTACCAAAAACTTAGTAATATCAGGAAGGATAAGGGATTTAGTCCCATTGAATCATTTTGAGAAAAGTTGCCACAATAGGGCTTTTTTCGTTATACCAGTTTTGCTATGATGGAGTCGTATTCTTGTGTCGAATAAGCGAGAAATTCCGACATTTATGCGGAAAAAGAGCGGAATGAGGGGGTGGAAAGATGCTGGAAAGCGTTCATTTGCATGTCCTAGAGCGGTCGTTGGACACCGCCATGCTTCGACAACGAACCATCGCGAACAATATCGCGAATGTAGATACCCCTCAGTTCAAAAGCAAGCGTGTCGTCTTTGAGGAGTTATTGCAGCAGGAACTTGCGGGGACTGCGGGTCTACAGAAGTTGGAGGCGTACCGTACCAATGAGCGGCACATCCCATTTAACCGAACGGGGACACTGCCGATGCCGCAAATCTTTTCGAATGTCGGGAACATGATGCAACACAACGGCAACGATGTAGATCTGGAGTTTGAGATGAATGAGTTGGCCAAGAACCAGATCTGGTACAATGGTCTGACGCAGCTCACGGCAGGATACTTCCAGAAGCTGCGCAGCGTGCTCGAAGGTGGAGGGAGATAGTAGATGAGCCTGTTTCAGGGAATGGATACAAGCGCCTCTGCGCTGACAGCCAACCGCCTGCGGTTGGATACGATTGCGGCAAACATCGCCAACGCCAATACGACCCGCGCCACATTCGTGAACGGGGCCTGGCAGCCGTACAAACGCAAAATGGTGGAACTGTCGCCGGTAAACGGGCAGTCGTTTGACAACCTGCTTCAGGCGGCGATTGGTACGGTGACCGGCCAGACTGAACAAGGCGTACGTGTGACGGCAATCCGCGAAGACAATACGCCGTTCAAACGAATGTACGATCCGACGCATCCGGATGCTGACGCAGAAGGATACGTACTGCTGCCAAACGTCGACGTGATGAAGGAAATGGTGGACATGATCTCTGCTTCGCGTTCCTACGAAGCCAACGTCACTGTCCTGAACGCAGCCAAAAGCATGATGATGAAAGCACTGGAGATCAAGTAAGAGGGGGCGTAAGGAATGGACATTAGCGTGCTTTCCCGAGTGGACGCGATACAGCCAAAATCCGTGACGAAGTCGTATACGCCTGCCGAGGTCACGAAGTCCTTTTCAGCCTATCTCGCGGATGCGCTGGATCAGGTCAATCAGGCACAGGTGGAATCAGCCGTGCTGGCGGACCGGTTTGCAGCCGGACAAGTCCAGGACGTGCATCAGGTCATGATCGCCGGTCAGAAATCCACGATCATGCTGCAAATGGCCTTGCAGGTGCGCAACAAGGTGATTGAGTCCTACCAGGAAATCATGCGCATGCCTATTTAACGTCGTCGGTATTCTTGGTGAGGTGAACCATGAACGAACGTCTTTTACAGTATAAAGAGCAAGTCTTGACGAAATGGAATCAGCTTTCGCCCAAGCGAAGGTGGATGATTTCCGGGATCGTGCTGTTTTTGCTCATCTCGCTCGGCCTATACATATACATTGCCTCACAGCCGGTCTACACGCCCCTCTACAACCAGAGGCTGAGTGAACAGGAAATCGGATTGATCAAGCAGGAACTGGAAAGCAAGAATATTCCATACCGCATCACGAATAACGGGACGAACATCGAGGTTCCGCAAAAGCTGGCTCAAGATGTCATCGTCGATCTGGCCGCTCAAGGAATTCCCAGCCAGGCAGGCATCAACACGGAGATCTTCTCCAACACGCTGGGTGTTACGGACCGTCAGTTTGACGTGATGAAAAAAGAGGCGCTGCAGCAAGAACTGCGCAAGATGCTGGAACGGGTAAACGGTGTCCGAAGCGCTCAGGTGATGATCAACCTGCCGGAGGAAAGCATCTGGATCACGGAAAAGCCTGAATCAGCAACCGCCTCCGTCATCGTAGACGTGGAACCGGGTACCCGGTTGGACCAAAAGCAAATCAACGCGCTGTACCTGTTGGTATCCCGCAGCGTACCCAAACTGCCGCCGGATAACATCACGATTTCCGACCAGTACTCCAATCTGCTGGAGTGGAAGGAAGGCACCGAAACGGAAGGCTCGCTGACCAGCTTCGAGCAGCAGGAGAAAATCAGAGCCAACGTCGAGCGCGAGATTCAGCAAAACCTGTACCAACTCCTGGGCACGATGATGGGCAGGGATAAGGTCATCGTCCATACGTTTATCAAGATGAATTTCGACAAGGAAAACCGCGTGGAAAACCTGGTCGAAGCGCCGGATAAGGAAAACAACGAAGGACTTATCATCTCATCCCAAAAATCATCCAAAACGTTCTCCGGGCAGGGTGCTCCTCCTGGCGGAATAGCAGGAACTGGCGAAAATGCCGTCCCCGGTTATCCGGGAAGCTCGCCGCAGGGAAGCAACAGCCAGTACGAAGAACTGAGCGATACGATCAACCGCGAAGTAAACCGAATCACCCGCAACATCACGATGAGCCCGTACAAGATCGAGGACATCACGATCAACGTCGGCGTAGAGCCTCCGGAAGGCGGGCAGTTGGATGATCAGACCATCGAAAGCATCAAGCAGGTACTCCGCAACGTGGTGCGAGTCACGTTAAGCGACAGTGGCGTGCAGTTGACCCAGGAGGAACTGGACCAGCACATCTCTGTCTTGCCGCGTCAGTTCTCCGGCAAGGTGGCAGTTGACAGCTCCACCGACTTGACACCGTATTTGTACGGAGCAGGTGCAATCGCCCTGTTGGCTCTTGGTGCGGTCGCATTCCTTATCTATCGCCGCCGCCAAGCGAAGCTGCAAGAAGAAGAGGTTCCGGACCTGATGCCGCCGCAACCGATGGAGATTCCGGATTTGACCTACCAGGAAGACACGGATCAAGTGGTGGTGCGCAAGCAACTGGAAAAACTAGCGCGCAGCAAGCCGGACGAATTCGTTGTCTTGCTTCGCACGTGGTTAGCTGAAGACTAAGGAGTGAAAACAGTATGGCTCGCGGCGCCAAAGAGTTGACCGGACGACAGAAGGCAGCAATCCTCCTCATCTCGCTCGGGCCGGAAATCTCCGCCCAGGTGTTCAAGCACTTGCGCGAAGATGAGATTGAACAGCTTACGCTGGAAATTGCCAACGTCCGGAAGGTTGATTCCGATGAAAAAGACAAGATTCTTGCTGAGTTTCACCAGATAGCGGTCGCCAAGGAAGTCATTGCCCAAGGCGGAATCACATACGCAAAGGAAATTTTGCAAAAAGCGTTGGGCGAATCGAAAGCGATGGATATTATCAACCGTCTGACCGCCAATCTGCAGGTACGCCCGTTCGACTTTGCCCGCAAAGCGGACCCGGGCCAAATCCTGAACTTTATCCAGAACGAACATCCGCAAACAATTGCCCTGGTGCTCTCCTATCTGGAGCCGCCGCAGGCAGCGATGATTCTCTCCGCGCTGCCGCAGGACCGGCAGGCTGACGTGGCCAAGCGGATCGCGCTGATGGACAGCACGTCACCGGAGGTCATCGCCCAGGTGGAGCAGGTTCTGGAGCAAAAACTGTCCGCAACCGTCACCCAGGATTACACCCAGGCTGGCGGTATCGAAGCGATCGTCGCCGTTCTCAACGGCGTGGACCGCGCAACCGAGCGGACCATTTTGGACTCGCTGGAGATCCAGGACCCCGAACTGGCAGAAGAGATCAAGAAGCGCATGTTTGTCTTCGAAGACATCGCCACGTTGGACAACCGTTCCATCCAACGGGTTATCCGCGACGTGGAAAATACCGATCTTCAGCTCGCGCTCAAGGTGGCCAGCGAGGAAGTCCGCGAAGTCATCTTCCGGAACATGTCCAAACGGATGGCAGACACCTTCAAGGAAGAAATGGAGTTTATGGGTCCTGTTCGTCTGCGCGACGTCGAAGAAGCTCAATCCCGCATCGTCGCAATCATTCGCCGCTTAGAAGAGGCGGGTGAGATCATCATCGCCCGCGGTGGAGGGGATGATATCATTGTCTAGAATCATCAAGCTGTCCCACTACCAGGCTTCAGACGAATCGGTATTCCTTGAATTAAGGACTTCACCATTACAGACGGAGCAAACTTCCGAAAGGTTGCAAGAAAATCATCAATTGGTAAAAAATGCTGAGGAAGAAGCGAAAATTATCCTCCAGGATGCGGAAGAAACCGCGCAGGGCGTGCTTCGCGAGGCCATGGAGCAGGCCGAGGAAATCAAGCGGCAGGCGCTCGCGGAAGTGGAACGCTGGTGGGAGGAAAAACGGCGCGAAGCCGAAGCTCTGTTTCAGGAAACGCGGGAACAGGCGAGCCGGGAAGGATATGACGCCGGTTACGCAGATGGAAAGCGGCAGGCGTTGGAAGAAGAGACCGCTTGTGTGGAACAAGCCCGTTCCCTTCTGGAGCAGGCGTACGCCGAAAAGGAACGGATCATCGCCGAAGCGGAACCGTTCCTGGTAGAGCTAAGTGTGGACGTAGCACAAAAAGTGATTGGGACGGAGCTGCACAGCTCGCCGGAAATGGTTTTGGAGATGGTGAAAAAATTGTTGCGCCGCTCTCGGGTGCACGGCCACGTGGCCGTCTGCGTCAATCACCGCCACTACGCATTTGTCCAGGAGCAGCGCGCCCAACTGCTTGCCCTCCTGGACGGACAGGCGGAGCTCTCCATTTACCCGGATCACACCGTCCAGGACGACGGCTGCGTGATTCGGACGCCGCTGGGAAGTATCGATGCCCGAATTGATACGCAATTGCATGAAATCAAACAGTGTTTGCTGGACATCGCCAGGGGGAGTGAAGTGACATGACGATCCTCGACCTGGGGAAATACAGGCAGGCGCTGGAGGGTATCGACCCGGTGCGGGTCAACGGAAAGGTTACACAGGTGGTGGGTCTTACCATCGAGTCGCAGGGCCCGGAAGTGAAGCTGGGAGAAATCTGCCAGATCTTCCCGCAAAGCGGCGAGCCCATCATCGCGGAGGTAGTCGGCTTCCGGGACAACAAGGTGCTGCTGATGCCGCTTGGGGAGCTGACGTCCATCGGGCCGGGCAGTGACGTCGTAGCCACCGGCAGCGCGCTGTCCGTCAAGGTGGGGCCGGAAATCCTCGGCAAGGTGCTGGACGGATTGGGGCGCCCGCTGCAGGGAAGCATCCCGCCTGGCCTTGCCTCCTATCCGACCAACAATGCACCGCCCAATCCGCTGCTTAGGCCGCGCATCAGAGAACCGCTGAGCGTGGGCGTGCGGGCCATCGACGGGCTCTTGACGGTCGGAAAAGGACAGCGTGTGGGGATTTTCGCCGGTTCCGGCGTCGGAAAGAGCACGCTCCTGGGAATGATCGCCCGCAACACGACGGCGGACATCAACGTCATCGCCCTGATCGGGGAACGCGGCCGCGAGGTGATGGAGTTTATCGAGCGGGATCTCGGGGAAGAAGGACTAAAACGGTCGGTCGTCGTTGTCGCCACTTCCGACCAGCCCGCCATGATCCGGATCAAAGGGGCGATGATCGCCACCTCGATCGCCGAGTACTTTCGGGACCGCGGCCTGAACGTCATGTTGATGATGGATTCGGTTACCCGATTTGCCATGGCGCAGCGGGAAATCGGCCTGGCGATCGGCGAACCGCCGGCGACACGCGGTTACACCCCGTCCGTGTTTGCGCTGTTGCCCAAGCTGTTGGAGCGGGCCGGCACGGCGGACAAAGGAAGCATCACCGGTTTTTACACCGTTTTGGTTGATTCTGACGACATGAATGATCCGATCGCGGACGCGGTGCGCGGGATTTTGGACGGGCATATCGTCCTCGACCGAAAAATCGCGCAAAAGGGACACTTTCCGGCGATTGACGTGCTTGCCAGCGTCAGCCGGGTAATGAACGAGATCTGCACCGAACGTCATCTTGAAGCGGCCCGCCAGGTGAAGCGTCATCTCGCCACATTCCGGGAAGCGGAGGACCTGATCAACATCGGCGCCTACAAGCCGGGGACCAACCGGGAGATCGATGCGGCGATTCGCTACAAGGACATTATCCGCGATTTTACGGCGCAGGGAACGCACGAACCGTCCGATCTGGACACCACGATTCAGGCGTTAACCGCCCATTTCGGAGGGGTGAACTAGCGTGAACGTGTTCCGGTTTCAACTGCAAAAAGTGCTGGATGTAAAAGAAAAGGAAAAAGAGCAGGCCGAGTGGGCGTTTGGCAAGTCCGTGCAGCGAAAGAACGAAGAGGAGCTCAAGCTGTTTCGACTGACGGAGCGGCATGAGGCAGTGACGAACATGCTGCACGAGGCGCAAAGCCAAACCTGCAGCGCAGCCCAGTTGATCGAACTCAGCCAGTACCGTCAGGCCGTCGAACAGTCCATTGTCAACCAGCGCCGGACGCTGTACGGGTGTGAACAGGAAGTGGAGCGCTGCCAGCGCAGACTGGCGGAACGGATGCAGGAGACGCAACTGTGGCAGCGGCTGCGGGAAAAGGCGCTCGGGCAGTTTCTCTACGCGGAAAGACTCAAAGAGCAGAAAGAATTGGACGAGATTGGCACGCAGCTCTATCTTCGCAGGAGCAACTGAGGGAGGTTCACGATGGAAGAGATCCAAGAAGAACGGGAGTACAGCAGGTGGGAATGGTTTTTCTACATGATTGCAATCCCCGCTCTGTTTGCCACTCTCCTCGGAGGCGTGCTTCTCAGCCTGTTGGGATACAACGTGTTGGGCAGCGTGCTCAGTTGGGCCAACACGATTCCGATCGTGGAAAAAATCGTGCCTGACCAGTACGCGATGTCCGATGCAGAAGAGAAGTCAGTCGACATTGGCAAACAGGTGAGCAGCTTGCAGGAGGAGCAGGCGAAAAACAAGCAGACAATCGCCAACCTGCAGAGTGAAACGGCGAAAAAGGACGCCACCATTCAGGCGTTGGAAAAACAGGTGCTGGATCTGCAAAAGCTGCTTGAGGACAAGCGCACCAGCGAGGAAGAGCGGCAAAAGCAGTATCAGGACCTGGCCAAATTGTACGCGACGATGTCGCCGAAAAACGCAGCAGCCATCGTCGAAAACCTCAGCATGAGTGAAGCGGTTTCGGTCATGAGCAAGATGAAAGCGGAGCAGCAGGCGAACATACTGGCCAAGATGGACCCGAAAAAAGCGGCCGACATCTCGATTCAATTAAAGGATACGGTGGTAAACAAGGACGATGACATCGCCGCGCTGCAGGAACGGGTGCAAATCTTGACCAAGGCGCTGAGCGAGACGCGAAAGGATACGACCAGCATCGATTCGCTGATCCAGACCTTCTCGCAAATGCCGGCTGCGGATGCCGCTACCGTCATTCGTACGCTGATGGGTACCGACCGCAACCGGGCCATCTCGATTATGGCCGGCCTGTCTCATGACAAACGGGCGCAAATCCTGGCGGCAATCGCCCAGCAGGACAGCCAGCGGAAAGAAAACGTGGCTGCGCGCATCACGAGCGAGTTGCTTCGATAGGCGACGGGCCATACAAGCACCGCGTCTGTCGTTTTCATAAGCAACAATACAATCCGAGGAGGTGAATGAGATGAATGTAGCCAATGTGAAGGGAGCTCCGGCGGCGTCCGCCATCACAGTCGGCGTCTCTGCACAGCCGAATCCGGAGGGTGGAGATCTGTTTGCTGCACAGATTGGCAGCGTGCTGCAAAATGTGCAGGCGGGGGAACCGTCTCAGTCCCTGCCAGGCGAAGCAGGCGCCGAAGACATGGCGCTGCTGGCTGATCTGCTGGCACTGATCCAACAGCTTTTCCCGACGCTTCACATGCAGGATCCCGAAGAGGTTGCCGCTACGTTCACTCAGCGGGGCATCCCGCAGGCGACGGCAGAAAAACTGGCCGAAGCCATCGTATCGTTCGCACGTGCCGAAGGAGGCGCGAAGGTGATCGAATGGCAGCAGGTGGACAAGCAGGTGGAGGCTCTGCTGAAGCAGTTCGGCGAGGAGCTGCGGGCAGCAGCCGGCAAACAGGAAAGTGACACCAGAAAGCAGCCGCTTGTCCTGATCCATGGAAAAGGCGGCATCCGGAGCGCGGAACCATCTGTCGTTCCCATCCGGCACGCGGAAAAGGAACTCACCATGCAGTCCCTTCGCGTCACCCAGGCCCTGTCCAGCTACCAGGCGGAAGCCGCCGTGCAGGTGCGCAGCAGCAGCACACCCGTTCAGCAGACGCTGAATGTGCAGGCTTCGCCGCTGGCGGAATCGGAATCAGTCATCTTGCCTGAGCACGCGGTTGCTCTTCCGTTCCACCAAGTGGTGAATCACGGCAGAATTCCGCAGCAAACGGTGACAGCTCATCCCGTACACGCCCAGCAGTTTGCGCAGCAAGTCACGCAGCTGTTTGTCCAACAGATGAAAATCACCCAGGGGAACGGCGTGCACGAGGCCAAACTGATTCTCCACCCGCAGTCGCTGGGCCAAGTGGACGTGATCATCACCGCTCGTGACGGGGTGATTACGGCTCAGTTTTCCGCGGAAACGGCAGCCGGCAAGGAATTGCTGGACAACCAGCTTCCGCAGCTTCGCGCAGCGTTGACCCAACAAGGTCTGCAGGTGGATCGCCTGGAAGTCAATCAGCATCAGGCAAGTTCGTTTGCCTTCCAGCAGCAGCGGGAGCAGGCACGTCAGCAAGGCGATGGGCGCCAGCGACAGGAACAGCAGGAAGATCAGGTGGAATTTTCGCTGGAAGGACTGCTGGAGGATAGTGATTTTGCCGCGGTTGGGCGGGAATTGGGCCGTGCTGCCTTTACTGGCATTCGCTAGCCGGGCTAGCTGTTCGTGAAAGGGGGGACCGCCATGCACACGTTTTACGTGGGGCAGACCTACTTTCCCAACAAGCCAAAGCGACCAGCTGCTGTTAGCACGACCGGTGCGGAACCGGCAGGCAAATCGTTTCGCCACTACCTCGCCGAGTCTGTTGACAAAGCGAAAGGCCCCAAGCCCCTCACGTTCAGTCAGCACGCACTGATGCGTCTGCGCGAACGGGGGATTTCGCTCAACGAAGCCGAGCTGAACCGACTGCAGTCGGCTGTGCAAAAAGCGGCTGACAAAGGGGCGAAAGAATCGCTGATCTTGATGGACAACGTCGCCTACGTCGTCAGCATCATCAACCGAAAAGTGATTACCGCCGTCGACGACGTCAGCATGAAGGAAAACGTGTTTACCAACATCGACAGCGCGGTCTTTGCATGAATGGATCAGAGGGCTGGACCTCTCGGAGGAAGCCCGTCGGCTGCCGAATGACCGAGGCAGTCGCCAATAGACCCGATACCTGTTTGTGAAGGAGGAATTGTTAATGCTTCGTTCCATGTACTCCGGCATTTCCGGTCTGCGCGGTTTTCAAACCAAACTGGACGTAATCGGCAACAACATTGCCAACGTGAACACGGTAGGATTCAAGAAAGGCCGCGCGATGTTTCAGGACATTCTCAGCCAAAACATTGCCGGTGCGACTGCACCAACCGATGACGGCAAGGGCGGTTCCAACCCGATGCAAGTCGGACTGGGGACGCAGATCGGTTCCATTGACACGGTGTTTACGGCCGGCAGCCCGATGACCACCAACGTGATCACGGATTTGGCGATCGAAGGGGAAGCGTTTTTCATGGTTACGCCGGATGGCGGCGAGACGTACTACTACACCCGTGCCGGCAACTTTACCCGTGACGCGCTTGGTTATTTGGTAAACCCGCAAGGTTTGAAACTGGTAGACGTGAATGGCGAACCGATTCAAATCTCGCGGAACGATGGTATCGTTTCTTACTCCATCGGTAAAGACGGGGTCATCACCACGGTGGATGAGGCTGGAGAGCTGGATTCTTCCATCCAGATCGGGTTGATGACGTTTGACAACCCGGGCGGCCTGAAGAAAATTGGCAACTCCCTGTACGAATATACCGTCAACGCAGGGGCATACGGAGAAGATCCGACCACACCGATTGATGCGGCAACTGCCAAGGTGAACATCATCTCCGGTCAGTTGGAGATGTCCAATGTGGACCTGTCTGAAGAGTTTACCGAGATGATTGTCGCTCAGCGCGGGTTCCAGGCCAACTCCCGCATCATCACCACGTCCGACACCGTGCTGGAAGAACTGGTCAACCTGAAACGATAACGCCTAGCGGATGAATGAGGGGGAGGCGGTCATCCCGCCGCCCCCCATCCCGAAAGGAGCAGCCGATGATCAGACTGACGCGATTTAACGGCGAGGAGTTTTACCTCAACGCTACCCATGTCGAAATGGTGGAATCCACTCCCGACACGGTCATCACGCTGTTTAACGGCAAGAAATACATCGTCAGGGAAAGCGCTGAGGCAGTGGCTTCGCGGATAGTGGACTTTTACAGGCAGACGTTCCCGGCAAGCGCGGCGCCGCGCGTTCCGGACGATTTCATTGAATAGCGGGAGGCACGTGTGATGTTTCAAAACCGGTTGTTTAACATGGCACTTATCATCATCATCGCGATTTCGCTTCTGGGTGTCGTATCCTTCGTTCTCTGGCAGACGTACCTGTCCCCAGCAGCACAAACCGCAAGCCATGGTGAAGAAAAGGGGGTACGGGCTCTCACGGCTAAAGAACTGGAGGCATACTCCGTGGATACCGGAGAAATCACGACCAATCTGCTCTCCGACAACTACATTATTGTTCGCTTTACGATAACAGCGGACAGTTCAGATGCCAAGGAAGAACTGCAGCAGCGCCTGCCCCAGGTCAACCAGATCATCATCAAGACACTGGCCGGCCTGTCCCCCGAAGACATCAAAGGAACAGAAGGCGTCAACAAACTGGAAGCCAAGATCATGAACGAAATCAGTGCGCTCATGCAGGAAGGAAAAATCGTACAGGTGCTGACGACGAAGCGCGTCTTGTCGTAAGCCACGATGGATGTATACATAGCTGGGAGGTGACGACACATGGCCGAGGTTCTCTCACAAAGTGAGATTGACGCGTTGTTGGCCGCGCTCTCGTCGGGAGAGATGGATGCCAACGAGCTGAAAAAAGAAGAGTCTGAGCGAAAGGTAAAAGTATACGACTTTAAACGGGCCTTGCGTTTTTCCAAAGATCAGATCCGCGGCCTGACGCGCATTCACGAAAACTACGCGCGGCTGTTGACGACGTATTTTTCCGCTCAGCTTCGTACCTTCGTGCAAATTACGGTTGCCTCCGTCGACCAATTGCCGTATGACGAGTTTATTCGCTCCATTCCCAAAATGACCATCCTCAACATTTTTGAGGCGCCGCCATTGGAAGGGCGCATGGTATTGGAAGTGAATCCGAACATCGCATACACCATGCTGGATCGGCTTCTCGGCGGACAGGGAACGATTCCGGACAAGATGGGGGCGTTGACGGAAATTGAGACAACTGTCATGGAACGGGTGTTCAGCAAGGCGCTGGATACGTTTCATGAGGCATGGAAGCAGATCATCGAGCTTGATCCGTACATGGAAGGGCTGGAAATGAATCCGCAGTTCATGCAGATCGTTTCCCCCAATGAAATTGTTGCGGTCATCTCGTTCAGCACGAAGATCGGAGACACCACGGGCATGATCAACCTCTGCCTGCCCCATGTCGTGCTGGAGCCGATCATGCCGAAACTGTCCGGGCAGTATTGGTTTTCCAAGCAGAAGAAGAACAGGGACGAAGAAGAGCGGCTGCGCGTGGAGGAGCGGGTGAAGACGGCCAAGCTGCCGGTGATCGCCGAGCTGGGCACGGCCACCATCACGGTGGGCGAGTTCTTGCAGTTGCAGCCGGGTGATGTAATTCAGCTCGACCAGCTCATCGAGAACAAGCTGAAAATCCGGGTGGGCAATCGCCTGAAGTTCCTTGGACAACCCGGTACACATAAAGGGCGTGTAGCCGTGCAGATCGAAGAAGTCCTCGAGGAAGGGGAGGAGAACAATGACTAGAGACATGCTTTCGCAGGAAGAGATTGACGCGCTGCTCCGCGCGAACAATCTGGTTGAGGAGGAAGAGGAAGTAGAAGAAGTTTCGAGCGCTCCCAACGTCGCTGAATTCCTGTCCGAGTTTGAGCAGGACGCGCTCGGTGAAATCGGCAACATCTCCTTCGGAAGCGCTGCAACGGCTCTTTCCACGTTGTTGAACCAAAAAGTGGACATCACCACGCCGACGGTTTCGATGGTTCATGTCCACGACCTGGAGAAGGAATTTCCCATCCCGCACGTCGCCGTTCACGTCGAGTACACAGACGGCTTCAAGGGAATCAATCTGCTGGTGGTGCGGATGGAAGACGCTGCGGTGATCGCCGACCTGATGATGGGCGGTTCCGGCCGGCCAGAGTCGACTGAGTTGACAGAAATGCACATCAGCGCGGTGCAGGAAGCGATGAACCAGATGATGGGGTCAGCCGCCACGTCGATGTCCACCATCTTCAACCAGATGGTGAACATCTCGCCGCCCGGGATTGACATCATGGATTTGGCCAAGGGCAAGGACGGGCATAAATTCACCGAAGATGACACGCCGCTTGTCAAGGTGTCTTTCCGGCTGAAAGTAGGGGAACAAGGTGAGCTGATCGACTCCAACATCATGCAGCTGCTGCCGCTCTCCTTCGCTCGTGAAATGATCAACAGGCTGACCGGCGGTTCTGAAAGCGAGCTGGAAGCGGCCGCGGCTGCGACGGAAATGCCCGCACTGAGCTTGTCGGCTCCACAGCAGGAGGTACAACAGGACGCTCCCGCTGCAGAGCAGATGCCGCCGCAGCAACCGGTGCAACCCCCGCAAGCTCCTCCGGCCGGTTATGCGCCGATGGGATATCCGGGACAGCCCATGTACCCGAACGCTTACCCACAGGGAATGCCCGCAGGCTATCCGCCCTATCCGCCTCAGTATGCAGGGCAGCAAGTGTCGTCCGCCCCGCAGCATCTGGGTGGACAACCGAGCAACCAGGCCAATGTGAAACCGGCCCAATTTGCGCCGTTTGGAGGTGACCCGATGATTTCCGCTGACGGACAAAATCTGAATCTGTTGATGGACATTCCTCTGCAAGTGACCGTTGAACTGGGACGGACGAAAAAACTGATCAAGGAAATTCTCGACCTGTCCGCCGGCTCGATCATCCAACTGGACAAGCTGGCAGGCGAACACGTCGACATCCTGGTCAACAACAAGCTGATTGCCAAAGGGGAAGTCGTCGTGATTGACGAAAATTTTGGCGTGCGCGTAACAGACATCATCAGCCAGTGGGACCGCGTACAAAAATTACAATGAATCATCAAATCACCGGATAAAAAAGGAGGAGCTTACTTATGTCCAACAAAGTACTCGTTGTCGATGACGCAGCGTTCATGCGCATGATGATCAAGGAAATCCTGTCCAAAAACGGATACACCGTGGTAGGCGAAGCGAGCGACGGTGCGCAGGCGGTGGAGAAGTACAAAGAGCTGGGACCGGATCTGGTGACGATGGACATTACCATGCCGGAGATGGACGGCATCACTGCACTGAAGGAGATCAAGAAAATCGATCCGAACGCCCGTGTCATCATGTGCTCGGCAATGGGGCAGCAGGCGATGGTCATTGATGCGATTCAGGCGGGCGCCAAGGATTTTATCGTCAAGCCGTTCCAGGCTGATCGCGTGCTGGAAGCGATCAAGAAAACGCTGGGCTAATGATGAAGTTTTTCCGGAAACCAGGGGCGCGTCTCATCTGGGTGTATTGCATCATCGCTGCGATTGTCGCTTCCCTTCCGGCTTCCGCACTGGCGGAGGAAGACTCCGTAGCAGACGCCCTGCGCAAAGGAACACTCTCTCCCGGTGCGCCCGCCGGCGGCCCAGAGCCGGCGGCCATACCCGGCAGTGAGACAGGCAGCATGTGGGGCTATCTGTTTCAGGTGATCTTTTCACTCGGGGTGATCGTCGTCCTGATCTATCTGCTGCTTCGTTTTCTCGGCCGGCGGCAGATGGGACAGGCGCATGGTCCGATCAAAGTGATCAGTGCGGCTCCGCTGGGCAACGGCAAGACGATCCAACTGGTGATGATCGGGGAGTCGCTGTACCTGCTCGGCGTGGGAGAGAACGTTCAGCTGCTCAAGCAGATTCCACCAGGGGAAGAGGCAGACCTCATCCTGGCAGAAGCGGAGATCAAGCCGCCGCTTGCCGGTTTTTCGCTCGATTGGCTGCCGTTTGGCCGAAAGCGGCAGACAGAAGACGAAGAAATACACCTGTCGGATGCGGACGGGCGTACGTTTGCAGAACTGCTGCGCAAGCAGTGGAACGATCTCGACAAGCGGTCCGATCAGACGGGGACCTGGGTGGAGAAGCAAGGTCATGACAGAGGGGATCGAGGATGAAACAACTATTCCAGCTCCTGGTGATCGCTGCGGTGCTGCTGGCGATACCGGAATGGGCGGCGGCAGCGCCTGCCAATGTGCCGCTCGTACCTACCATCGATCTGAAGATTGGCGGAGGCAGCGGAACGCCGCAAGAAACCTCCTCGGCGGTACAGATTCTGCTGATATTGACGGTCTTGTCCGTAGCGCCTGCCATCCTGCTGTTGATGACCAGCTTCACGCGGATCGTGGTCGTGCTGTCCTTCGTCCGCAACGCGCTGGCTACGCAGCAGATGCCGCCCAATCAGGTGCTGATTTCGCTGGCGCTGTTCATGACGTTTTTCATCATGGCGCCCACGCTGGCAAAGGTAAACGAGACGGCGGTACAACCGTACATGCAGGGCAAAATGACCCAACAGCAAGCGCTGGAAGCGGCGGTCGTTCCGTTCAAGGAATTTATGGCCAAGCAGACGCGGGAAAAAGATTTGGCGCTCTTTTTGTCGTACACGAAAGCAGAAAGGCCCAAGACAATTCAGGACATTCCGCTGAGCGCGCTCGTGCCGGCGTATGCCATCAGCGAATTGAAGACCGCATTTCAAATCGGCTTCATGATTTTCATTCCGTTTCTCGTCATCGACATGATCATTTCCAGCATCCTGATGGGCATGGGGATGATGATGCTGCCCCCTGTGATGATTTCGCTGCCGTTCAAGATATTGCTGTTCATCATGGTGGACGGATGGTATTTGGTCGTGAAATCACTATTGGCCAGTTTCTGACATCCGGCCGACAAGCCAGCCTAGGAGGGAGAGCATGACACAAGAATTTTTGATGCAAATCGCCCAAAGCTCCGTATACACCATCCTGCTGGTGACGGCACCGGCGCTGGGCGTCGGCATGCTGGTCGGCTTGCTCGTCAGCATTTTTCAGGCAACCACACAAATTCAAGAACAGACGCTGGCATTCATCCCGAAAATTGTCGCCATCTTCGTCACGATTTTGGCCGTCGGGCCGTGGATGCTGCGGGTGATGCTGGAGTTCACGATGGGGATCTTCGGCAATCTGCACCGCTTTGTGGGATAGATAAAAATGATAGCTGCAATCATGCTTCATCTACCTGTTTTGCTGCTGGTGTTTGTCAGGATGACCGCGTTTTTCGTCTCGGCTCCGTTTTTCTCGGTGCGCGGCGTGCCCAATCCGTACAAGATCGGCCTGGCTTTTGTCC
Organism: Brevibacillus sp. NL20B1; assembly: GCF_018195675.1. Lineage (NCBI taxonomy): Bacteria > Bacillati > Bacillota > Bacilli > Caryophanales > Paenibacillaceae > Brevibacillus > Brevibacillus sp. NL20B1. The sequence continues at coordinate 75,919 of NZ_JAGTPT010000008.1, read as the reverse complement.
TGGCGCTGATCAGTTTCAGCTACGTGCCGGTCCAGGGGCAGATTCCGCTGGATCTCACCTTTGTGCTCTACGCGGTCAAGGAAGCGCTGGTCGGCCTGATTCTCGGCGTGATATGCGAGCTGATGTACGTCACCGTCCAGGTTGCCGGCGGATTGATGGACATGCAAATGGGGCTGGCGATGGCCAACGTGATCGACCCGCGCACCGGCGCCTACGTGCCGCTGACGGGCAACTTCAAGAACATCCTGGCGATGCTTTATTTGTTGAGCATCAACGGCCATCACGTGTTGATCCAAGGGATTCTTGCCAGCTATCAGGCGATTCCGCTTGACAAGATGTGGGCTGCGTTTGGCAGTGAGCAAGTGATGTGGATGGCCGTCAAGGTGTTTCGCGACATGTTTCTCAGTGCCTTTCTGATTGCAGCGCCGATCGTGGTCGCCATTTTTCTGGTCGATCTCTCTCTTGGAATTATCGCCAAATCGGTCCCGCAATTTAATATCTTTGTGGTGGGATTGCCCATCAAATTGCTCGCCAGCTTTCTGATGCTGATCGTGGTCATGCCCGCATTTTTGCTGACGTTGAACGGCTTGTTTGAAAAAATGTTTCGGGCGCTTGCGGAAATGATGAAGTGGCTCGGAGGCGCAGCATGAAACGACTTGCCTTTTTGTATCCGGTCGATCTGCAGTATTTCAACGGCGAAAAGACGGAAAAGGCGACACCGAAAAAGCGGCAGGACGCGAGAAAGAAAGGGCAGGTCGCCAAAAGCGCGGACTTGTCCCCGTCCGTCAGCCTGACCGCGACGTTTCTCATGCTGATTGTGCTGGGGTCGTCCATGTTTCACACGTTCCAGAATCTGCTGCGGGAGTCGCTCGTCACCTACACGAGCTGGCAGGTGAACGAGGAAAATCTGCGGGTCATTTTCTACCAGCTTGCCTTTGAAGCCGTGAAAATCGTCGGACCGGTTCTGGGCGTGGTGTTTACCGTCGCCGTTCTCGTCAATTACATGCAGGTGGGCTGGCTGTTTACCACCGAACCGCTGCGGATCAAGCTGGACAAGCTGAATCCCGTACAGGGGCTGAAACGGCTGTTCAGCCTGCGCTCCGTGGTGGAACTGTTCAAATCGCTGTTAAAAATCAGCGCGGGCATTCTCGTTGCGTTCATGATCTTGTGGGAGACCAAGGACGAGCTGGTTCAGCTCTCACTGAAGCCGCTGGGAGCGGCGCTCTCACTGACAGCTTCGGAAGCGACCAAACTTGGGCTGTACATCGGAATGACGCTGGTGGTCCTGGCTGTTCTGGACTACGCGTACCAGCGCTACGAACATGAAAAGAGCCTGCGCATGTCCAAACAGGACATCAAGGATGAATTCAAACAGGCGGAAGGGGACCCCTTGATCAAAGGGAAAATCCGCGAGCGTCAGCGCAGCATGGCCATTCGTCGGATGATGCAGGAGCTGCCGAAAGCGGACGTGGTCATCACCAACCCGACGCACTTCGCTGTTGCCATCCGGTACGACGCAAGCGAGATGAGCGCCCCCACAGTCATCGCCAAAGGGCAGGATTACCTTGCACTGAAAATCAAGGAAATCGCCCAAAAACATCGCATCATCACCATGGAAAACAAGCCCTTGGCCAGGGCTCTCTACAGTCAAGTCGAGATCGGCCAACAAATTCCCGAAGAGTTGTTCAAAGCGGTCGCGGAAGTTCTCGCGTACGTGTACAAGCTGCAAGGGAAAGTGAAATAAGCAAAAGAAAGGAGGATGCACGGTGGGATTCAGATTCAAAGAGCTGGGTACCGTTTTGTTCGTCATCAGCATTGTCGTCATGATGGTGATCCCACTGCCGTCTGAACTTTTGGATTTGCTCTTGATCCTGAACATCTCCCTTGCATTGACGATTCTGCTCGTCTCGATGTACACAAAGGAAGCCCTGCAATTTTCCATCTTTCCCACGGTGCTCCTGATCACCACGCTCTTCCGCCTGGCGCTGAATGTATCGACGACGCGGAACATTCTCTCGCACGCCGATGGCGGAAAGGTCATCGAAGCGTTCGGCAGTTTCGTCGTCGGCGGCAATCAGGTGGTGGGGTTTGTCGTCTTCCTGATTCTCGTCGTCATCCAGTTCATCGTGATCACCAAAGGCTCGGAGCGCGTGGCGGAAGTGGCCGCCCGCTTCACGCTGGACGCAATGCCGGGGAAACAGATGAGCATTGACGCCGACCTGAACGCCGGGATGATTACCGAGGCGGAAGCGCGCGCCCGCCGCAAAAAGATCGAGGACGAAGCTGACTTTTACGGCGCCATGGACGGTGCCAGCAAATTCGTCAAAGGGGACGCGATCGCCGGCATCATTATTTTCATCGTCAACATCATCGGCGGCTTCATCATCGGGATGGTTATTCACGATCTGAGTTTTGCCGAATCGGCTTCCCGATTCACCACCATGTCCGTCGGCGACGCGCTGGTCAGCCAGATTCCGGCTCTCCTGATTTCGACGGCGACGGGTATCATCGTCACTCGTGCCACTTCCGGCGACGGGCTGGGCGAAGATATCAGCAACCAGTTGTTCAGCTACCCCCGCCTGCTGTTGATCGTGGCTGGCGGCATCACCCTGTTAGGCCTGCTGACGCCAATCGGACTGCTGCCGGTGGTGCCCGTAGCGGGACTGCTCGGGTTCGCCGGATGGAAGATGAACAAGAAGCAGAAAGTGGAGCAGGAAGAGACGGCCCAACAGGAAGAGGAACAGCAGATCGAGGAAGTGCGCAGTCCCGAGAGTGTGGTCAACCTGCTGCAGGTGGACCCGATCGAGTTCGAGTTTGGTTACGGCCTGATTCCGCTTGCCGACGCCAAACAAGGCGGCGACCTGCTGGATCGCGTCATCATGATCCGCCGACAGATCGCGCTGGAACTGGGGATCGTCGTGCCGGTAATCCGCATTCGCGACAATATCCAACTGCGTCCCAACGAGTACATAATCAAAATCAAAGGAAACCAGGTCGCCAAGGGAGAGATCCTCTTGGATCACTATCTGGCGATGAGTCCCGGTTTCGAAGACGATGCGGTTGTCGGTATCGAAACGGTCGAACCGGCGTTTGGACTGCCTGCATTGTGGGTAACAGAAGAAAATAAGGAGATTGCCGAACTGTCCGGTTATACCGTGGTCGATCCGCCGTCCGTCGTCGCCACCCATCTGACGGAAGTGATCAAGCGGCACGCCCACGAACTGCTCGGCCGCCAGGAGACGCGCTCCCTCATCGACAATGTACGGGAGACGGCGCCTGTGCTGGTGGACGAACTGATTCCGGGCACGCTGTCGATCGGCGACGTGCAGAAAGTGCTGCAAAAACTGCTCCGGGAAAAGGTGTCGATTCGCAATCTGCCGGTCATTTTGGAAGCGCTGGCCGATCACGCGGTCTACACCAAAGATCCGGACGTGCTGACGGAGTACGTGCGCCAAGCGTTGTCCCGCCAACTTACGCTGCAATACACCGAGCCCGGACAGCCGCTGCGGGTGATCACTGCAGGCCCTGGACTGGAAAAGGCCATCTCCGAGCGAATCGAGCAGTCTGAGCAGGGAACCTACCTGGCCATGGACCCGGAGACGTCCCAGCGGATTTACCAGAGCATGTCGGCGGAAGTGAGCAAAATGGTCAATGCCGGCCAGCAGCCAATCATTCTCGCCTCTCCGGCGATTCGCATGTACCTGCGGCAGCTGATGGAGCGGATGATGCCGGATGTGCCTGTCTTGTCATACAGCGAGCTGGAGCCGCATGTTGAAGTGCAAAGCGTAGGGATGGTGAACCTGACGTGAGAGTGAAGCGCTACGTTGTCGATTCCATGCCGGACGCCCTGGAGAAAATCCGGATTGACCTGGGGAAGGACGCCATCATCCTCAACTCCAAGCCGATCCGAACTGGTGGACTGTTCGGATTGTTCACAAAGCAGCGGATCGAAGTGGTGGCCGCCGTTGATGACAAAGGGGCCGAGCGGGCAGCGAGCGCCTCTCCCGCCAGCCAGCCGGCCCCCTCTGCCTTGCCGCAGACAGGCAGCTACGCCGCCAAGCAGGCCTATCAAAAAGCGGCGACGGTGACTGCTGGACAGGCGACAGCAGAATCAGAGCCTCCCGGCACCGATACCCGGCTGACGCATGAAGCGACGGCTGACTCCGCTCGTCAGGCTGCCTCCCGTCCCGACCACTCGCAGGCAAAGCGAGCCCCTTCCATGGCAGCTGATGCCGACAGCAAGCAGTTGGCGGACGAAGTGCGGGATATGCGGCAGGTCTTTGACAAGCTGTTGGTCAACGGCCTCAGCAGCCAACTGCCGCCTGCAATCCAGGCGGTTCAGGCGCATCTCGTCAGGCAGGAGGTCGCAGAAGAGGTGACGGCGGACATCATCCGCCAGGTGCTCCTGCACGGTGAGCCGTCTGCTCAGTGGACGGAAGAAGAGGCGAAGCGAGCCGCTGCGCGGATTATCGCTGAACGGGTGGAACAGGCATCGCCTATGCCGTCACGAATCGAGTCTGGCGTCAGGTACGCTTTCTTTTTTGGGCCAACCGGGGTGGGAAAAACCACCACCATTGCCAAACTGGCGGCAGACAGCATGCTGAAAGACAAGCGGCGGATCGGATTCATCACGGCGGACACGTACCGAATTGCCGCCGTCGAGCAGTTGAAGACGTACGCCAACATCTTGAACGTGCCGCTTGAAGTGATCTTCTCGCCAAAAGAAATCGTCCAGGCGATGGAGCGGTTGAGCGGATGCGATCTGATTTTTGTCGATACGGCCGGCCGCAATTTCCGCAACGACGAATACGTGCAGGGAATTCGGGAGCTGTTGCGGCATGATGCGGACTGCCTCAATTTCCTGGTGCTCAGTCTGACCGCCAAGTACAGCGACATCAAGGCGATCATCCGCAACTTTGATGACGTGCCCGTTTCCAGGGTGATCTTTACGAAGGCGGATGAGACGGAAGCGTACGGGGCGATGTTGAATGTGGCATATGAGACCAGTCTTCCCTTCTCGTACATCACGACAGGTCAAAACGTCCCGGACGACATCGTGGCCGCCACCCCTGCATTGGTAGCCAACATGATCATGGGAGATTAACGCACATGCACGACCAAGCCGAACGACTGCGCGCACGCATGCAACAGAACAACGTCTCCCGGCAGACCCGGCTGATTACGGTCACCAGCGGCAAAGGGGGCGTCGGCAAGTCCAACTTCAGCCTCAACTTTGCCCTCGGCCTGCAAGAAAAGGGACACAAACCAATCCTGTTCGACCTCGATCTGGGATTGGCCAATCTGGATGTGCTGATGGGGATATCGCCCAAGCGGCATTTGCTGCATCTGCTGGAGCCGGACATGACCGTATGGGACATCATGGAAAGGGGACCGGGCGAGCTGGATTTTATCGCCGGCGGGTCCGGCTTTGCCAAGCTCTTGCAGTTGGACGACGCCAAACTTGACCTGCTGTTTGCCCGTCTGCAGCCGCTGCAGGGCTATGCGGACACGATCATCTTTGACACCGGTGCGGGCATCTCCAACGAATCGCTGCGGTTCATGCTGTCGTCCGACGAGGTGATTCTCGTTACGACACCGGAGCCGACGGCGATCACCGATGCCTACGCCGTGATCAAGATGCTTCACTTCTACAATCCCCGCACGACGATCCGGCTGGTGGTCAACCGCGTCACTTCCGCCCGGGAAGGGACGATGACCGCCCAAAAGCTGGTGATGGTGGCCAAACGGTTTCTCAACATGGACGTCCATCCGTTGGGATTTGTACTGGACGACCCTCACGTTTCCAAAGCGGTGAAACTGCAGCGGCCCTTTTTGCTTGCCTTTCCGCACGCGCAGGCGTCTAGGGATATCCGTCATCTTTCGGCCGTCTACCTGGGAAAAGAGGCGGGGGGAAGGCAGTCTCTTCCGGCTGGGATCGGAGGCTTTTTGCAGAAGCTGAGACGCTTTATTCGGTAGGCAACAGGAGAAGGAAGGAGCAGCAGCGGATGAACAAGATTCGAGTTCTCGTCACCGACGATTCTGCCTTTATGCGTAAAGTCATCACAGACATCTTACATAGCGATCCTGACATTGAAGTGGTTGACCGAGCCAAGAACGGACTCGAATGTCTTGAAAAAGTAAAGCAGCTCCATCCCGATGTCGTTACGCTCGACATTGAAATGCCGGTCATGAACGGGCTGGATGCGCTGGAGCGTCTGATGAACGAACACCCCGTCCCGGTCGTGATGCTCAGCAGTCTGACCAGGGAAGGGGCGGAAGCGACGATCCACGCGCTGGAACTGGGCGCGGTAGACTTCGTGACCAAACCGTCCGGTCCCATTTCGCTCGATCTGCACAAAGTGGCCGAACGGCTGATCGAAAGGGTGAAAGCGGCGGCACAGGTGAACGGGCGTCTGCGAAGACCGCTGGGCAGGCCCGGCACCACGTTCCCTATGCGCTCACCTTTGTTCAAGCAAAAGACAGCGTGGACGCTGCCAGCCCAACCGGGCACAGGCACACCGGGTCGTACGGCTTCGGGCACCAGCCATCCGGGAACGGCTGATTCCCGTGTTACGCCGCCGGCGGCTGCAATCCCGCGCCGAGCGTCAGCCGTCTCCAAGCTGGTTGTACTGGGGACGTCCACCGGGGGGCCAAAAGCGCTGCAAACGGTGTTGACCGCCCTCCCGTCCAACTTTCCGGCGCCGATTCTCATCGTCCAACACATGCCGGCCGGTTTTACCAAATCGCTCGCGCAGCGGCTGGATTCGCTTTGCGCCATCCATGTGACGGAAGCAACAGACGGAGAATGGATACAGCCAGGGACGGCGTATATCGCGCCAGGCGGCTTTCATCTGGAAGTGGTTCAGGTGAGCGGTGGGGGATTGAAAACACGACTGCAACAAGAAGAACCGCGGGGTGGACACCGTCCTTCCGTTGACGTTCTGTTTGAATCGGCCAGCCGATTGACAAATGTAGACAAATGGGCAATCATCATGACAGGCATGGGAAATGATGGGACAAAAGGCCTGGGCCGAATGAGAGAGGCGGGACGCGTGATCAGCATTGTCGAAGACGAGTCGACATGTGTCGTTTTCGGAATGCCGCGGGCTGCCATTCAGGCGGGCCTTGCCGACAACATCGTTCCTTTGGACCGGATAGCCGAAACGTTGTGTAAGCTGTTGCATTGATTATGGGAGGTGGATCACCCGTGGACATGAATCAATACCTGGACATGTTTATCGAAGAGTCAAAGGAACACCTGCAGGCGATCAACGCCAATTTGCTCCTGTTGGAGAATGATCCGGAGAACATCCAGATCGTCAACGAAATCTTCCGTTCCGCCCATACGCTGAAGGGAATGTCGGCCACCATGGGGTTTGAGGACATGGCAAGCCTCACGCATGAGACGGAAAACGTGTTGGACATGATCCGCAACCACAAGCTGACAATTACCAGCGATATCATGGACGTCATCTTTCAGAGCGTCGATTTGATCGAGAGCATGGTGATGAACATCATGGAAGGCGGCGACGGTTCCGCAGATGTTTCCACTCTGGTGAAAAAGCTGCGTGCCATCGTGGCGGGCGATTTTTCCGCTGTGGAGACGGCTGCGGTGGTGGAGGCTGCCCCCGCCGGAAATGAAGCTGCCGGATCAGAGAGGCAGTACGACCTGGACGAGTTTGCCCTCACCGTTTTGAAGCAGTCCAAGGACGTGGGCCACAATCTGTTCTGGATCAAGGTGACGCTTGACGAAGGATGCGTGCTGAAGGCGGCCCGCGCCTACATGGTGTTTGATCAGCTGGAGTCGATGGGCGACGTGATCAAGTCGACGCCGGCGGTGGAAGAGATTGAGAACGAACGGTTTGACCGCTCGTTTGAACTGGTGTACGTCACGATGCAGCCGGCCGACAAGATCCGCCAAACCATCACCAACATTTCAGAAATCAGCGATGTGGAGCTGGAGCCGCTGCAGTTGCAAGAACCGGCTGCCAAAGCCGAGCAGGAAGTAAAGCAGGCGAAAGAGCAGGCGGCAGCCAGTGCAGCGCCGGCGGTTGAGAAAAAACCGGACGCACCGGCAGGCGGTATGAAAAAGGTGTCCGCCGGGGGCAAGACGATTCGCGTGGATATCGAGCGGCTGGATGTGCTGATGAACCTGTTCAGCGAGCTGGTGATTGACAGGGGACGGCTGGAGCAGTTGGCACGCGAGATCGGCAAGAGCGAACTGCAGGAGACCGTCGAACACATGAGCCGCATCAGCGGCGACCTGCAGAACATCATTCTGACCATGCGTATGGTGCCGGTTGAGCAGGTCTTTAACCGCTTCCCGCGGATGGTGCGCGATTTGGCGAAAGAATTAAACAAAAAAGTAAATTTGGAAATTTATGGAGCGGAAACTGAGCTGGACCGCACCGTGATCGACGAGATCGGAGACCCGTTGGTGCACCTCCTGCGCAATTCGCTCGACCATGGCATCGAATCGCCGGAGGAACGGAAAAAGGCGGGCAAGCCGGAAGAGGGGACCATCTGCCTTCGCGCGTACCACAGCGGTAACCACGTCTTCATCGAGGTGAAGGACGACGGGGCCGGCATCAACAAGGAGAAGGTCCTGAAAAAAGCGATCGAGCGGGGCATCGTCAATCCCGCCAATGCCGACAGCATGACGGACAAGCAGATTTTCGAGCTGCTGTTTGCATCCGGTCTGAGCACGGCTGAGGTCATCTCTGACATCTCCGGCCGAGGAGTCGGCCTGGATGTAGTGAAGTCCAAAATTGAATCGCTGGGCGGCAGCGTCAGCGTTGACTCCGTCCGCGGCCAGGGCACCACGTTCCTCATCCAGCTTCCGCTCACCCTGTCCATTATCTCGGCGATGCTGGTACAGGTGCAAAACGAGAAGTACGCTGTTCCGCTCAGCTCGATCATCGAGACCGCTGTATTCCGCAAAGATGAGATCATGATGGCGCATCAGCAGCAGGTGATCGATTTCCGCGGCAGGGTGGTTCCCCTCGTCTCGCTGAAGGACATCTTCCAGGTGCCCGACGCAGGAGTGGGCAGTGAGGACGAAGTGGCCGTCGTAATCGTTCGCAAGGGAGAAAAAATGGCCGGCCTGGTGGTCGATTCCTTCATCGGTCAGCAGGAGATTGTGCTGAAATCACTGGGCAAATACCTGGTGAACGTCTTTGCCATCTCCGGTGCGACGATCCTCGGCGACGGACAGGTTGCACTGATTATCGATTGCAACGCACTGATCAAGTAAAGGGAGGCGCAGCCCATGCTGGAGCAAAAAGAAATCACAGGCGAAGTAAAAGTCATTGTTTTTCGGTTGAAAGACGAAGAGTACGGCGTTGAGGTGAACCAGGTCAAGTCGATTGAAAAATTGGAGCATATCACGCGAGTTCCGCGCACGCCCAAGTTTGTCAAAGGGGTCATCAACCTGCGCGGCGTGGTGACGCCGATCATTGACCTGCGCAGCCGTTTCGGCCTGGAGGAGACAGCCTACGGCGAATCGACCCGGATCATCATCGTAGGGGTGGGTGAGCTGGAAGTGGGGCTGATCGTCGACGCGGCCAACGACGTGATCGACATCCCGATCGATGCCATCGAGCCGCCGCCGGAAGTGGTCGGCGGCGTGGAAGCGGCATATCTGCGGGGTGTGGCCAAGCTGGAGAAACGCCTCCTGATCCTGCTCAACCTCGACAAGGTGTTGAGCAACGAAGAAATCAGGCAATTGGACGCGCTTGAGGGATAAGTGCGATGAATTACTTTGCCAAGTTTGGAGACTTTCAATTCGACGTGCTGCGCGAGGTGGGCAACATTGGCGCCGGCCATGCCGCTACGGCACTCTCCAAGCTCATACAAAAAGAAATTGACATGAATGTGCCGAAGGTCAGTGTGATCCCGTTTGATGAGGTGGCCGATTGTGTCGGCGGTTCCGAGGCGATTGTCGTGACGGTGTACCTTCGCGTGGAAGGGGATTGCCCCGGCAACATGTTCTTTATCCTGGACATGGAGTCCGCACGCAGCCTGCTGCGGCAGATGACAGGTGCGGATAAGGACGTGTACGAATGGACCGATTTCGAGTATTCCGCCCTGCACGAAATCGGCAATATCCTGACCGGGTCGTATCTGTCGTCGCTGGCCGACTTCACCAATCTGAGCATGCAGCCTTCCGTGCCGGCGCTGGCCATCGACATGGCCGGAGCGATCCTCAGCCACGGGTTGATCGAGCTCGGGCATACGGGTGACGTCGCCCTGACGATAGACACCGCCTTTTTTGAAGGAAACGATCGGGTGAAAGGCCACTTTTTTCTGATACCGGACCCGGATTCGTTGAAAACACTATTTGATTCATTAGGAGTTCCGTTCGATGGAGATCATTAGAATCGGCATGGCAGACTTGGGCGTGGCAAAATCTCCGGACCGGTTGCGCACGACTGGATTGGGATCGTGCGTCGGAGTTGTGCTGTATGACGTCGTGCACAAGGTGGGCGGAATGGCCCATGTGATGCTGCCTGAATCGTCTTTGGGAAAAGGCGGGCAGATCACGGTGGGGAAATACGCGGATACGGCGATTCCCCGATTGATTCAGGAGATGGAGCGGGCAGGCGCGTCGGTCCGCCACATGGTGGCCAAGATGGCGGGCGGCGCGCAGATGTTCGCGGCTTTGGGCAACTGCGATACGATGCGGATTGGTCCGCGCAACGTAGAGGCCTGCAAGAAGGCGCTCCAATCCGCGCAGATCAGGATTGTGGCTGAGGATACTGGCGGCAATTGCGGAAGGACGATCGAATTCGACACGTCTACGGGCATTCTCCAGATTCGGACCGTAAATCAAGGTGTGAAGGAAGTATAGGTATGTGGGGAACCATTTGGCTGAACACAGGAATCGGTTTGCTCGGCTTCGTCATGACGCTGGCCACGGCGTTGGGAGGAAACACCTGGCTTGTCTCGCTGGAGCGGGCCTTTATGGCTTTCATTCTCTTTTTTCTCGTGGCGTTTCCCCTGCGCTGGCTGCTGGCAAGGGTCATGGATACATCGGAGGCCGCCACGGGCAAGGCTGCAGCGGAAGAAACGGATGCCTCACCGGAGAGCGGGGAACAGCGGACCGCTTTGGACGATGAACCGTTTACGCCGCTGAACACAAACCAGATCGACCGAATTGCACCAGTTCAAGATCCCGCTGTCGTTGCGGATGTTGTCAGGCGGTTAACTGATGAGTAAAGGTTGGTGACTGATTCGTGGCACGGCTTACCAATCAGGAGAAGGCAAGACAGTTCGATAAATGGGTGATGTGGAAGCAGGAAGGCAGTCGCGAGGCGGAGGAGGACCTGGTGAACCAGTACCTCCCGCTCGTCGACAAGGTTGCCAGTCGTTTGGCTGGCAACCTGCCGGCCAATGTGGACAAGGACGATCTGATCAGTTACGGCCGCTTTGGCCTGCTGGATGCGCTGGCCAAGTTTGACCATACGCGCGGTCTGCAATTTGAGACCTACGCGATGTGGCGCATTCGCGGCGCAATGATTGATGGACTGCGGGAAAACGACTGGATTCCGCGGACAATTCGGGACAAGGCCAAGAAGATCGAAGAGGCCTATTCCTACCTGGAACAGGAGAAGCTCCGCACGCCCACTGAAGGGGAAGTGTCCCAGTATCTGGGCATCTCCGAGAAGGAACTGCGCCAGGTTCACTACGAGACCTCGCTGGCATCGATGATCTCCATTGATGAAGCGGTCGGCGAAGAAGACGAACAAAAGACCGCACGTCATTCCTATATCATCGATGAAGTGACGCCCAGTCCGGAATACGTGGCGGAAACCGCCGGGTTGAAGGAGGTTTTGGTCGGCGTCATCGACAAGCTGCCGGAAAAAGAACGGTTGGTCGTCTCGCTGTTCTACTTTGAAGAACTGTCTTTGTCAGAGATTGCCGAAGTGATGAATCTCTCTCCGTCCCGCATCTCGCAGCTTCATTCCAAAGCGATTTCCCGCATGCGCTCAGCTCTGTCGCGATGGAAATCGCAGTTGATGTAGGACTGGACAGGAGTGGGGATTGCAGAAAGAGAGCAATCCATGGTTTTGAGGGGGCAATAAAGATGGAAGAGACAGGGAACATCAGACTGGAAGTGAACATCTCTCCCGACAAGCTGGAGGCAAGGGTCACGTTGGTCGTCCCCGACGAGGGGCGGGGTGGCCCTATCCTCATTACGGAAAAAGACGTGCGTGATGCCCTGCACGCGAAAAATGTGACATACGGCGTATTAGACAGCGTCATCAGCGAACTGGTCGGCAATCCTGACAAATTCGCCAATGTTCCGGTCACCGTCGCCCGCGGCACACCGCCGGTTCCCGGGCTCGACGGAAAAATCGAGTATCCATTTCTGACGCTGCTGCATGGCGACAAACGGCCCAAAGAGTTGGATGACGGGCGAGTGGATTACTACAGCATCACCAATATTCCCAACGTGGCCAAAGGACAGTTGCTGGCTGCCAAGACGCCGCCAACACCTGGGACGCCGGGTACGGCCGTGACAGGCGAGCCCATTGCGCCGAAGGACGGCAGGGAAGTCATGATCAAGCCGGGAAAAAACGTGGTGATGAATCAGGAACGGACGCTGCTCTACGCCGCCATCGACGGCCAGGTGTCGTTTACGGAGAACGACAAGGTGAATGTCTTTCCCGTGTTTGAAGTGAACGGAGATGTAGACTTTCGCGTCGGCAACATCGACTTCGTGGGAACGGTGGTCATTCGCGGGAACGTCCCGACCGGGTTCAGGGTAAAGGCGTCCGGCGATATCCGCGTGTTCGGCAGCGTGGAGGGAGCTGAGCTGGAGGCAGGGGGCTCGATCGAAATTCGCAACGGCATCGTCGCTCAGGACAAGGGACATGTGGTGGCCGGCTACAATGTAAAGACATCCTATATCCAGAACGCGAACGTCACCGCCGGCAATCAGGTGCTGGTGTCGCAGAGCATCATGTTTTCCCAGGTCCGGGCCGGAAAGCAGATCATCTGCAACGGAACCAAGGGGTTTATCATCGGCGGCCTGCTGCAGGCGGGGGAAAAGATCGCGGCTCGCGTCATCGGCAATGCAAGCGCGACCCCGACCATACTGGAAGTGGGCGTCAAACCGGAGCTCAGAAAGGAACTGTCTTCGATCACCAAGGAACTGCAAAACGTGTACGAAAATTTACGCAAAACGGATCAGGGGCTGGGCGTCCTCAATCAAATGCTGCAGGCCGCCGGCGAACTGCCTCCGGAAAAACGAACGATGCAGATCAAGCTGACCAATACGCGTCTCGTGCTGGAGAAAGAGGTAAAGAAACTGGAGGCGCGAAAAAAAGAACTGGAACAGGAATTGGAAGGGGACGCGCCGGCTGCCGTGGAAGTGTACAACCTGATGTATCCCGGTATCAAGCTGGTGTTTGGCAAACTGGTGCGCTTCATCAAACAGGAGTTCTCCCGTACCCGGTTTATCGCGCTGGAGGGGGAAATCACCACTTCCCATCTCATCTGACGCAGCATGATGGGAAACGGGTTGAAGGAGTTGAGTCCGGATGAGTTTGAAAGCGGTTGAATGGCAGGTGTCAGTGCCGCGGAGCCCGGAGATCGGCCGCATTCAGGAACATGATCAGCAGAGGACCGTGCACCAGCAGCAGTGGCAGACGGATGACCGAAAACTGACGGATCAGCAGATGCGCCAGCGCCCCACTGACGTCAACGAGACGGAAAAAAACATGATTCGGGAACGAGAGCAACAGCAAAAGCGAAAAAAGCAAGCCGATTCCGGCGCGGAACTAAACGAAGCGAAGGATGGGACGGATCAGGGCAGTACGTCGGACGGCGTGCTGATGCGTGATCCGCTGCGCGGAAGGTTTATCGACATCTCATTGTAAACATCCGAGACAAGATGGGAGCACAGGTGACTTCAATGGATCTTCCTTATTATATTCTGATGGGTGCAGGAGCGCTGATTATGGCAGCGGCGTTCCTGAGCAAACGGAAACAGACGGCCGCCTCTGTTGAAACCGCGCCGAACGAGGCGTGGGACAAGGCTGACATGGAAAAAAGCCTGCAGCGGTTTCTGAACCAAATCAGGCACGAACAGAAAGCGACGGAAGGCAGATGGACGCAAGCACATGCGGAACTCGCGAAAGAGGTGGCGGAACTGAAGCAGCACTTGGCCCGTATGGAAAGCGAATGGTCCGCATGGAGCGCTGCGGGACAAGCAGCTGATGCAGAGGCTCCGCGTACAAGTGAAGCGGTAGCAGCCGATGTGTTTGCTCTTCAGGAGCGCTATCGGCGCGTTTTTGAACTGCGGCAGGAGGGATTGTCCTCCGATGAAATCGCCAAAAGGCTGGGAGCCGGGCAGGGCGAGATCGAATTGATTCTCTCGCTGGCCGGTTCTCATGAGCGAGGGAAGGCCGATGAGTAAGCGTGAATGGTTGTTTGGGTTTGGCGCCGGCCTGTTTGTGGCATCGGCCGTTCTGGGAGCGGTGCAACATGCTGCTCCTGCCTCTTCTGCTTCGCTGACCAAGGAACAGGTAAAGCAGGCGGCTGAGGCTTTGCAGATGGTGATCCTGTCCAAAGCCGAGTACGACCGCTTGCGACAGGAGCAGAACGTCTCGCTTCCGTCTGCGGCGTCGCCGAAGCAGCCGCAGACACCCTCTGTAACGGCACCGACACAGCCCAAAACGCAATCGCCTCGACCACCTGAGGACAACAGCGGGCCGCAGCCGCCGTCCACACCCGCCCCGGCTGCTGCCGGTGATTCGTCCAAACCGGGCGGGAACACCGCCAATTCCACTCCGTCGGCACCGAAGCCGCCTGCAGCGACCGTCACGGTTCAGGTCCCGTACAGGGCCACCGCCGAAGGTGTCGCCCGCTCGATGGTGGAAGCGGGTGTTCTCAAGGCCGACAACACACTGGTGGAGACGCTGCGCGCACAGAACAAACTGAACCGGATTCGCGTCGGGACCTATCAGATCCCGGTAGGTGCAAGCGAAGCGGAGATCGTCCGGATTATCACTACACCGCCTGCGAAGTAAGGCGGTGTTTTTTTGGGGGACAGGCCGCCGTCTGCCATCCCGTTTGCGCGCGGCCCGGGCCGGTGCCCGGCGGGCGAATGACGCCTCGAACAGGAGAGGAACAATTTTGCAAAAAACAAAGGAATCGTTTGTTGCATTTGAAAGTGCCATATGATATATTCATTAACGGTGTTGAATTCGCACGTCCACCAATTCCGACAACGGTGCTGCCAATCGGCAGTCTTGTCCGGAAGATGCGGTGAGGCGGAGGTAGGCATCGCTAAAAACCAATCTGAAGGAGGTGTGAAATATGGCAGTTATTTCGATGAAACAGCTGCTCGAGGCTGGTGTTCACTTCGGTCACCAAACTCGTCGCTGGAATCCGAAAATGGCTCGCTATATCTTCACCGAACGCAATGGTATCTACATTATCGACCTGCAAAAAACCGTTAAGAAAGTAGAGGAAGCGTACAACTTCGTGCGTGAACTCGCTGCAAACGGCGGCAAAATGCTCTTCGTGGGCACGAAGAAGCAAGCGCAGGAATCCGTGAAAGAAGAAGCGGAACGCACTGGTCACTACTACATCAACCAACGTTGGTTGGGCGGCACGCTGACCAACTTCGCTACCATCAAAAAACGTACAGCTCGTCTGGCTGAGCTGAACCGCATGGAAGAAGACGGCACCTTCGACGTACTGCCGAAGAAAGAAGTTATCGTGCTGCGCAAGGAAAAAGAGCGCCTGGAGAAATTCCTCGGCGGTATCGCGAACATGGAAGAACTGCCGGACGCCCTGTTCGTCATCGACCCGCGCAAAGAGCGCATCGCTGTAGCGGAAGCTCGCAAGCTGGGCATCCCGATCGTGGCGATTGTCGATACCAACTGCGATCCGGACGAAATCGACTACGTCATTCCGGGTAACGACGACGCGATCCGCGCCGTGAAACTGCTCACCTCCAAAATGGCTGACGCTCTGCTGGAAGGCAGCCAAGGCGGAGAAC
Organism: Brevibacillus sp. NL20B1; assembly: GCF_018195675.1. NCBI lineage: Bacteria > Bacillati > Bacillota > Bacilli > Caryophanales > Paenibacillaceae > Brevibacillus > Brevibacillus sp. NL20B1. The sequence continues at coordinate 59,907 of NZ_JAGTPT010000008.1, read as the reverse complement.
AACAAACCACAACAACTGCGTAAGCAAGTGTTAAGAGGGTGGACTGAGGGTTTCAGAACCCCGTCCACCCTTTATTCACCACTATATACTTAGCTCGTCATTTTTCAAGGAGGTTCAACTCATGGCAATCAGTGCACAAGCGGTGAAAGAACTGCGCGAACGCACCGGCGCAGGCATGATGGACTGCAAACGCGCCCTGGAAGAAACCAACGGCGACATGGAAAAGGCGATTGACCTGCTGCGTGAGCGCGGCATCGCCAAAGCAGCGAAAAAAGCGGGCCGCATCGCTGCGGAAGGGCTTACCTCCTACGCGATTGAGGGCAACGTGGCTGCGATCGTGGAAGTTAACTGCGAGACCGACTTCGTGGCGAAAAACCCTGAGTTCCAAACGCTGGTAAAAGACATTGCCGAGCACGTTGTAACACAACGTCCGGCCAGCGTGGAAGCTGCTCTGGAACAGCCGTTTAAAGGCAATGGCGATAAACTCTCCCAAGTGATCAGCGAGAAGATCGCCACCATCGGTGAAAACATCACCTTCCGCCGCTTCTCCATTCTGGAGAAATCCGACAACGGCGTGTTCGGCGCATACCTGCACATGGGCGGTAAAATCGGTGTTCTGGTAGCGCTGGAAGGCACCAAGGACGAAGTGTTGGCAAAAGATCTGGGCATGCACGCTGCTGCATCCAACCCGCGTTATGCCAACCGTGAAGAGGTATCTCAAGAAGAGATCGAACGCGAGCGCGAAGTATTGAAGAACCAGGCACTGGCTGAAGGCAAACCGGCCAACATTGTGGAGAAAATGGTGGAAGGCCGCCTCGGCAAGTTCTTCGAAGAGTTCGTCATGGTTGAACAACCATTCGTGAAAGATCCGGACAAGAAAGTATCCGCTCTCTTGAAAGAGGCAGGCGCTACGCTGAAGGCATTTGTCCGCTTCCAAGTAGGCGAAGGCATCGAGAAAAAACAGGAAGACTTCGCTGCGGAAGTAATGGCGCAAGTGAATAAACAGTAACAATCGAAATAGGGAACACCTGTGTGTTCCCTATTTTGTAAGAGGTTTGGCAAAAGAGAGTTTCACGCGATCTTGTGTGAAACTCTCATCCGCGTAAAAAGAACCAGCCGCCGGCAGGTGCCGGAAGGAATCCGGTGCCGGACAGAGAATGAATCATGAATGGAGGCCGTTTCACATGCCACTTCCTGCCTATAAACGGGTTGTGTTAAAGTTGAGTGGGGAAGCTCTGGCGGGAGAATTAGGGTACGGGATCGACCCGAAAGTGATTTTCTCCATCGCTAATCAGATCAAGGAAATTGTAGAATTGGGTGTACAAGTCGCAGTCGTTGTCGGTGGAGGCAATATCTGGCGCGGACTTTCCGGCAGCTCCAAAGGCATGGATCGGGCCACTGCCGATTACATGGGCATGCTGGCAACGGTCATGAACTCGCTCGCCCTGCAGGATGGATTGGAAAAAGTGAACGTCCCGACTCGCGTACAAACGTCGATTGAAATGAGACAGGTGGCAGAACCGTACATACGCCGCCGGGCGATCCGCCATCTGGAGAAAAAACGGGTCGTGATTTTTGCGGCAGGCACGGGCAATCCGTATTTCTCCACGGATACAACGGCAGCCCTGCGTGCAGCGGAAATCGAGGCCGAAGTGATTTTGATGGCGAAAAACAAGGTGGACGGCGTCTACTCCGCCGACCCCAGCATCGATCCTGCAGCGGTCAAGTATGATGAACTGACGTTCCTCGAGGTGCTCAACAAGGGATTGGGCGTCATGGATTCGACGGCGTCCAGCCTGTGCATGGACAACAACATTCCGTTGATTGTCTTCAACATTTCCGAAGAAGGCAACATTCGCCGTGCCGTAATGGGCGAAAAGATCGGTACACTGGTGAAGGGGGAATCATAATGCCGCAAACCGTGCTGAAAGACATGGAAGAACGCATGAACAAAGCGATTGCCACGCTGAAGAAAGACCTTGCCAGCCTGCGTGCCGGCCGTGCCAATCCGGCGATGCTGGACAAGATCACTGTGGATTACTACGGCACACCGACGCCGATCAGCCAGCTGGCCAACATCAGCGTACCGGAGCCGCGCATGCTGACGATCCAGCCGTGGGACAAATCGGCCCTGAAAGAAATCGATCGCGCAATTCAGCAGTCTGATCTGGGGCTGACGCCTTCCAATGACGGGACCATCATCCGGATCGTCATCCCGCCGCTGACGGAAGAGCGCCGCAAAGAGCTGGTGAAAGTGGCAAACAAGAGCGGTGAGGAAGCGAAAGTAGCGATCCGCAATATCCGCCGCGACGCCAACGAAGAGATCAAGAAGCTGGAAAAGGGCGGCACCATTTCCGAAGACGAGTCCCGCCGTCATCAGGAATCTGTCCAAAAGACCACGGACAAGTTCATCGCGGAAGTGGACAAGATCATCAAGGAAAAAGAGAAGGACATTCTCGAAGTGTAAGCCAGGTATCCCCCTCTGTTGAGGGGGATGTATGTCTATATCTCTCATTGCGGGGGAACACTTTATGTTAGAACATCTGGCGCGCAAGTGGTCGCGCAAGGCACAACAGGCAAACACAACTGAACTGGACCTGTCCGGCCAGATTCCGCATCACGTGGCGGTGATCATGGACGGCAACGGCCGATGGGCCAAAAAGCGCAATTTGCCCCGAGTGGCCGGCCATCGGGCAGGGATGAAAACGGTGAAGGAAGTCGTCAAGGCAGCCGACGAGATTGGCGTACAGTATTTGACGATGTACGCGTTTTCCACCGAGAACTGGAAACGGCCGCGGGACGAAGTGGATTTTCTCATGAGACTTCCCCAGGAGTTTCTGTCGACTGAATTGGAAGAATTGGTTGAACGCAACGTGCGGGTGCGGATGGTCGGCAGCCGGGAGCAGCTGCCGCCGTATACGATTCAGGCGCTGGAAACGGCGGAACAGAGAACGCGCAATAACACCGGCCTGCAGTTGAACTTCGCACTCAATTACGGAGCGCGCAAGGAAATTGTTGAAGCCGTAAAGGATATTGCAGCCCGTCTGCAGGCGGGTGAAATCGACCTGGAACAATTGAATGAAGATGTCATTTCCCGGCATCTCTACACGAGCGAAATCCCTGATCCGGATCTGTTGATCCGCACCAGCGGAGAAATTCGTCTGAGCAACTTCATGTTGTGGCAGTTGGCCTATACGGAATTGTGGTTTACCGAGGTGCTGTGGCCTGATTTTACCCGGGAACATTTCTATCAGGCAATTGTGGAATACCAGGGCCGAGCTCGACGCTACGGGGCGGTTTAAGCCGAGAGGTGGAATCAGTTGAAGCAGCGGATCATTACAGGCCTCATTGGTGGGGCAATCTTCCTGTTCCTCGTCTATCTGGGGAACATGTGGTATTCATTCCTGGTGTTGTTATTGGCCGTCATGGGCCTTTTTGAATTTTTGCGGATGGCGGGACTGCAGCCGTTCAGCACGGCGGGTGTGCTCGCTTATGCGTTGATGGTCAGCATCGTCTGGCCGGCGCTTTCGTTTTCAGCCGGGACCGGTGTTGTTATACCGAATTTGGTGCTGCCAGTCACGCTGCTGCTGCTGGTTTATTCCGTTTTGCGAAAAAACCAGTTTCACATTGAACACGCCGCCCTTACGCTGATAGGGGCGTTATACATAGGCTACGGATTTACTTACATGGCCGCCGTGCGCAACCTCCCGGACGGCTTGATGCTGACGATGCTGGTCATCCTGGGCATCTGGGCGTCCGATTCTGGTGCCTATTTCATCGGCAAGGCCGTGGGCCGGCGAAAACTTTGGCCGGCCATCAGTCCGAACAAAACCGTAGAGGGATCGTTTGGCGGACTGCTCGCTGCGGTCGCAGTCGTGCTGGGCCTCAATGCCGCTTTTGGGCATCTTCCCTTCGGACAGGCTGTGGCCATTGCCGTGGTGGCGGCCGTGGCCGGACAGTTGGGGGATTTGGTAGAATCGGCGATCAAACGCCACTTTGGCGTCAAGGACTCCGGCAGTATCCTGCCTGGCCACGGCGGCGTTCTCGATCGCTGCGACAGTTGGATTATGGTCTTTCCCGTCTTGTATCTGCTAGGCATTGTCTAAATGCGAACGCCATATAGAAAGAGATATAGAGGGTGAAACGATTGAAACGCATATCGCTCTTGGGCTCTACCGGGTCGATCGGCATTAGCACGTTGGACGTAGTGGCCCAGCATCCGGAGGAATTTTCGATAGTGGCCTTGGCGGCAGGGAACAATATAGAACGGTTGGCGGAGCAGGTGAAGCAATTCAAGCCCGAGCTGGTCTCCGTTGGCAGTGAAAAAGCGGTAGGCGAACTAATGGAGCTGCTCGGCAGCGACCATCGTCCGGAGATCGTCTGCGGAACAGACGGATTGGAGCTGGCTGCCCGTCATCCGGACGCAGATGTCGTCGTGACGGCCGTGGTCGGGAGTGTGGGAGTAGCGCCAACGCTGGCCGCGATCAAGGCGGGAAAAGCGATCGCCTTGGCCAACAAGGAGACGCTTGTCAGCGCCGGTCACCTGGTCATGAAAGCTGCGCGCGAACGGGGCGTGCCAATCATCCCGGTAGACAGCGAGCATTCCGCCGTGTTTCAAGCGCTCCAGGGGGAGCGCCGGGAGGACGTAGCCCGTATCATCCTGACGGCTTCCGGCGGCTCGTTCCGTCATCTGAGCCGGGAGGAACTGGCCCACGTGACGGTCGCCGAAGCGCTGAACCACCCCAATTGGAGCATGGGCGCCAAGATCACCGTTGATTCCGCCAGCATGATGAACAAAGGGTTTGAAGTGATCGAAGCCCATTGGCTGTTTGACATGCCGTACGACCAGATCGACTGCATCCTGCACTATGAAAGCATTATTCACTCTATGGTAGAATATAAGGACCGGGCTGTCATGGCTCAACTGGGCACCCCGGACATGCGCGTTCCGATTCAGTACGCGCTCAGCTACCCGAAGCGCATGCCGCTGATGACAGAGCCGCTTGATCTGGTGAAGTGCGGAACCCTGCATTTTGCACCGATGGATTTTGTCCGTTATCCTCTGTTACAATTGGCATATGAGTGCGGAAAACAAGGCGGCACCCATCCCGCCGTCCTCAACGCAGCCAATGAGGTTGCCGTTGCGCGCTTCCTCCAGGGCGAGATCGGCTTCCTGGAGATTGAACGCATCGTGCAGGAAACCTGCGAAATCCATAAAGGAATCAGCCAGCCCTCCCTGGAGGAGATCATGGATGCCGACGAGTGGGCCCGCAATCAGGCGCGATCCCTGTCTGCACGATAATGAAGCTTGACGATAACGTAATGAAAGGTGGCTTTCCCTTGCCTTTTCCCAATCTGGATTCGATCGAATCGATTCTCGCGATCATCATCGTGTTTGGCGTACTCGTGTTTGTGCATGAATTGGGCCATTTCCTGCTGGCCAAACGGGCCGGCATTCTCTGCCGGGAGTTTGCGCTTGGCATGGGGCCGAAAATCTTCAGCATAAAACGGGGAGAAACGGAATACACACTGCGCTTGCTGCCAATCGGGGGAATGGTGCGCATGGCCGGTGAAGATCCGGAGCTGGATATCCTCAAGCCGCACATGGAAGTGAGCGTGGAACGGGATGCAGTGGGAAAAGTGACGCGCATTCTGCTGGACAAAACGGACAGCGGCAGCGTGAACGGGACGATCGTCCGCTATGATTTGGAACACCAACTGACGCTCACCTTGAACGTGGACGGGGAGGAGCAGACGTTCTCCGTACACCCGCAGGCTCACTTGGTCAAGGACGGGCAGGAGGTGCAGATTGCGCCATACAACCGGCAGTTCAGGGGGAAGACGGTCTCTGAGCGCTTCCTGGCTATCTTTGCCGGTCCGGCGGCCAACTTTTTGCTTGCCTTTCTCCTGTTTGTGGCGATCGGACTGTCCTACGGGGTCCCCAGCAACGTGCCGTACCTGGGCGAAGTAAGGCCAGGCGGCCCCGCAGCACAGGCGGGCCTGATGCAGGGAGACCGGGTGATCGCCATTCAGGGGCAGCCGGTATCTACATGGAAGGAAATCGTGCAGATCGTCAGCCAGTCCCCCGACAAGGAACTGCTGTTTGACATCGAGCGGAACGGACAGCGCAAAAGCGTAAAAGTCCGCATCTACAACGACAACAACGTCGGCAAGATCATGGTGACGCAGACGCTGACGTACGCGCCTGGCGAGGTGCTGAAGTACGGAGCCGTCTCCACGTACGAGTTTACCGCGATGATTCTGAAAAGCTTGGGGATGCTGTTTACCGGCGCCGTCGGGTTGAACGACCTGAGCGGACCGGTGGGAATCTTCAAGATGACGGGCGAATTTGCCCAGCAGGGATTGGCGGTCCTGCTGAAGTGGGCAGCGGTGCTGTCCATCAATCTGGGCTTGTTTAACCTCTTGCCGCTGCCGGCACTGGACGGAGGACGGCTGGCGTTTTTGCTGGTGGAAGCTTTGCGCGGCCGGCCGGTCGATCCGCACAAGGAAGGCATGGTGCATTTTCTCGGCTTTGCTTTCCTGATGCTGTTGATCCTGGTCGTGACCTGGAACGATTTGCAACGCTTGTTTTTGCAGTGACGTGTAATCACCGACACAAACAAAAGGATGGTGCTCTATGTACAAGCGCGAGGAGACGAAACCGGTATATGTTGGAGGCGTACAGATCGGCGGACAAAAAAGCGTCGTGATCCAGTCGATGACGACGGCGGACACCCGCGACGTGGAAGCCACGCTGGCACAAATCCAGCGGCTGTATGAAGCCGGCTGCCAAGTCGTCCGCCTGGCGGTGATCAACGAAGACGCGGCGCGCGCCATCAAGGCAATCAAGGAACGCTCCCCGCTTCCGCTCGTCGCCGACATCCATTTTGATTACCGTCTGGCGCTGATCGCCTTGGAAAGCGGCATCGACAAGATTCGCATCAACCCCGGTAACATCGGCTCCAAGGAAAAAACGAAAGCGGTCGTCGAGGCGTGTCGGGAGCGCAACGTTCCGATTCGCATCGGTGTCAACTCCGGTTCCGTGGAAAAACGGCTGTTGGAAAAGTACGGGTATCCGTCACCGGAAGCGATTGTGGAGAGCGCCATGGACCACGTCCACATTCTGGAAGACCTGAACTACGACAACATCGTCATCTCCCTGAAGTCGTCTGACGTGCCGACGATGATTCAGACCTATTCGCTGATGGCGGAGAAGCGCAACTATCCGCTTCACGTCGGCGTTACCGAAGCAGGGACGCAGTTTTCTGGCAGCATCAAGTCGGCGGTCGGCATCGGCACTGTGCTGTCGATGGGCATCGGGGATACGATTCGGGTCTCGTTGACGGCTGACCCGGTCGAGGAGATCAAGGTGGCGAAACAGATTCTCCGCAGCCTGGACATCGTCAACAACGACCCGGTGGTGATTGCCTGCCCGTCGTGTGGACGCTGTGCGATTGACCTGATCGGGTTGGCCACCAGGGTGGAGGATGCCGTTTCCACGCTGAAGGTACCGCTGAAAATTGCCGTCATGGGTTGTGCCGTCAACGGTCCCGGCGAGGCCCGCGAAGCGGATGTGGGCGTCGCCGGGGGCAATGGCGAAGGACTGATTTTCCGCAACGGGGAGATTGTGCGGAAAGTGAAGGAAACGGAACTGTTCGAAGAGCTGATGAAAGAAATTCACGAATTGGTGGAAGAGCGGAAATCTGCCACGGTTGGATAAGAACACGTTCTAACCGGTGACAAACCCACGTGCATAGCGGCGGCCCCTTGCGAGCGGGCGGAGGAAACACCCGCTGCGAGGCTCCCCAGGCACGTGGGTTTGCTTTGCGAAAAAAGTTTGACGACGCAGTTGTGCGATGCATGAAGGAGGACAAGCGTGTGTTTAAGCAAAGTCAGATGTTGATTCCCACCCTGCGGGAAGTGCCTGCGGATGCGGAGATTGCCAGCCACAAGCTGCTGCTTCGGGCGGGCATGGCCCGTCAGCTGGCATCCGGGATTTACACCTACCTGCCGCTGGCGCTGCGCAGCCTGCAGAAAATCCAGACCATTGTGCGCGAAGAGATGAACCGCGCCGGGGCCCAGGAACTGCTGATGCCGGCGATGCAGCCGGCGGAATTGTGGCATCAAACGGGCCGATGGGACGTATACGGTCCCGAACTGGTGCGCCTGCAGGACCGCCACGAACGTTCGTTTGCGCTTGGTCCGACGCATGAAGAAGTGATTACCAGCCTGGTGCGGGACGAAATCAACTCCTACAAAAAACTGCCGATCAACCTGTACCAGATTCAGACGAAGTTTCGCGACGAGGTCAGACCGCGCTTCGGCCTGATCCGCAGCCGCGAGTTCATTATGAAGGACGCCTACTCGTTTGACACCACGCCGGAAGGGCTGGACAAAAACTTCCAGGCGATGTTTGATGCATATACCCGCATTTTCACTCGCGTCGGCCTGAACTTCCGCGCCGTGGAAGCGGACGCGGGAGCGATTGGCGGAAAAGGAACCTACGAATTCATGGCGCTGTGCGACATCGGTGAAGACACGATTGCCTATTCGGAAGAGGGCGATTACGCTGCCAATTTGGAAAAGGCGGAAGTGGTGTACAAGCCTTCCCCCAAACCGGCCGGAGAAACACCTGCGATGGAGAAAATCCACACGCCTGGTGTAAAAACCATTGACCAACTGACGGAAACGCTTGGCGTGGACGCCAGCCGGATCATCAAAAGCCTGATCTATCGGATCGACGACAAGCTGGTGATGGTGCTCGTCCGCGGCGACCACGAGTTGAACGAAGTCAAGCTGAAAAACCTGTTCGACGCGACGCAGGTACGCCTTGCGTCCGCAGAAGAGGTGCTGGCAGTGAGCGGCGCACCGGCAGGCTTTGTCGGGCCGGTCGGTCTCGCTGACGAAAAAACGGAAATCGTCGCCGACAACTTCGTCCAGGACGTCTACGACGGAATCGTGGGCGCCAACGAAGCCGACTACCATCTCATCCATGTGCAGCCGGGCCGGGACTTTACCGTGTCTCGTTACGCCGATCTGCGCAACATCATGGAGGGAGACGTCTGCCCGCGCGGCGGCGGTGTCATCAAATTTGCCCGCGGGGTGGAAGTAGGCCACGTGTTCAAACTGGGCACCAAGTACTCGCAGGCGATGGGCGCCACCTTCCTCGACGAGAACGGGCGCAGCCAGCCGATGATCATGGGCTGCTACGGCATCGGCATCTCCCGTACTCTGGCCGCCGTGATTGAGCAAAACAACGACGAACACGGCATCATTTGGCCCGTGTCCGTGGCGCCGTTCCACGTCCACGTCATTCCGGTCAACACCAAAGTGGAGGAGCAGCGGCGTGCGAGTGAACAGATCACCGAAGCGCTGATGGCGGCTGGCATCGAGGTGCTGTACGACGATCGGCCTGAGCGCGCCGGCGTGAAGTTCAAGGACGCTGACCTGATTGGCCTGCCGCTGCGCATCACCATCTCCGACCGGGCCGCGCAGGAGGGCGTCGTCGAAGTCCGCGTCCGCCGCACTGGTGAAACGCACGAGGTAAAACGCGACGAACTGGTCACCTTTGTGAAAGACCTGCTGACTCGCGTCGACCGGACGGGGGCGGAACTGGTCCACGCGTAAAAAGAAAGCAGGGATTCGGCTGATTTTGTCGAATCAAATCGGGGTACTCCCGTTGAACCGTGGGAGTACCCCCTGTTTTTTTCAGACAGGTTTGTACTGATGGCATGATTGAGGTGGAGAACCGTGAATCGGTTGGAAGAGCAAAAACATCGCTTCTCGCTGTTGGTGAAACAGTTGGATCTGCCGGCAGAGTGGGTGGAGCGATTTTTTCTTGATGGGCACATCGATAAATTGGAACTCTACCGGCAGAACAAGGAGTGGGTGTTTACCTTTACACTGCCCCGGTTGCTGCCGGCGGAGATCTATCAGGCCTTTATGCGCCGTCTGATCCAGAGCTTTTCCCATTTGGCGACAGTGGACGCCCGATTCCGCTACCGCGAACAGCCGAGTGTGGAGCAGGCCGTCAGCCAGTACTGGGACGTGCTGCTGGAGAATCTGGAACAAAAGATCAACTCCTTGGCGGTCACGCTGCGCCAGGCGAAACGGAAAGTGGAGGCGCAGAGCGTAACCGTGTACCTGCCGACGGAGATGGCGGTCGAGATGGCCAAGCGGAAGAAAGCGGACAGCGAACTGGCCGCCGCCTTTGAAAAAGTGACGGCCTGCGTGCCGCGCTTTACGTTTTTGGCCGAAGAGAACGACGAGGCGTACAAGGCGTTCATGGAGCAGCGGGAAGAAGAGGAGCGGGCGCTGATCGAAGAGGTCATGAGCGCGGTCCAGCAGGAGAAAGAGAATAAGGAAAGTGAGAAGACAGAGGCAGTGACCACGCTGATGATCGGCTACGAGATCAAGGACGAGCCGCTGCCGATCCGCGAGATCCAGGACGAAGAGCGGCGCGTCACCATCCAGGGCACGGTGTTTGGCGCGGAACTGAAGGAGCTGCGCAGCGGCCGCCATTTGTTGACGTTCAACATCACCGACTACACCGATTCGCTGACGGTCAAGATTTTTTCCCGCGACAAGGAAGACGTCAAAATGCTGGAGGCCGTAAAGGACGGTTTGTGGGTAAAAGTGCGCGGCAGCGTCCAGCATGACACCTTCCTGCGGGAACTGGTAATGGTCGCAAACGACATCAACCAAATCGAACAGGTCGTGCGAAAAGACACAGCCGAGGAGAAGCGGGTAGAACTGCACTGTCATACGCCGATGAGCGCGCTCGATGCCGTCGCCTCCGTCAAGTCGCTCATCAGCACGGCGGCCAAGTGGGGGCACAAAGCGATCGCCATCACTGACCACGGCGTCGTTCAGGCGTTCCCGGAAGCGTACAGCGTCGCCAAAAAGAACAACATCAAGTGCATCCTCGGCATGGAGGCGTACGTGGTGGAAGACGGCGTAGACATCGTCTACAACCTGACTCAGGAGAACAACCTGCCGATCGACGAAAACACCGAGTACGTCGTGTTCGACACGGAGACGACCGGTCTCAACGCAGCGGAGCACACGATCATTGAAATCGCTGCGGTGAAGATGCGCGGCACGGAGATTGTCGACAAGTGGACGGAATTGATCGATCCCCAGATCGAGATTGGCCCCAAGACGACCGAAATTACCGGGATCACCAACGAAATGCTGCGCGGCAAGGAGACGCTGGACGTGGTCCTGCGCCGGTTCAAGGAGTTTACCGGTGACGCTGTGCTCGTGGCGCACAACGCGGAGTTTGACAAGGCGTTCATTAATGCCTGCGCCAAGCGAATCGGGATGGAGCCGTGGAACAACCCCTTCCTGGATACGCTGCCGCTGGCCCGCCTGCTTTACAAGGGCATGCGCAACTACCGCCTGGGCACGCTGGCGAAAAAGTTCAACGTGGAACTGATCAACGCCCACCGCGCACTGGATGACACCGTGGCGCTGGCCCACGTCTTCCAGTACATGCTGAAAGACATCCGGGAGGCGGAGATCAAAACCCTGGCCGATCTGAACGAGCGGAGCAATGCGGAGGCAGACTACAAGAGCGGCCGCCCGTTCCACGCCACGCTGCTGGTAAAAACGAAGGCCGGGCTGAAAAACCTGTATAAACTGGTCAGCCGCTCCCACGTGGAGACGTTTTTCCGCGTCCCTCGCATTCAGCGCAGCCAGCTCGTCAAGTACCGCGACGGGCTCTTGATCGGAACGGCCTGCAAAGAGGGCGAGCTGATGCAGGCGATCCTGCGCGGGAAGACGCGGGACGAGCTGAAAGAAGTAGCCGCCTTCTACGATTTTCTCGAACTGCAGCCGCTGGATCACTACGCGCCGCTGCTGCGCAATGAGGAGATTCCCTCACTGGAGACGATGAAGGGATACCACCAGTTGATCGTCGATATCGGAAAGGAACTGGGCAAACCGGTGGTGGCAACGGGGGACGTCCACTTTCTCAATCCGCAGGACGACATCTTCCGAGACGTGTTTTTGCTGTCGCAAGGCTCCCCTGATGCGGGCAACCAGCCGCCGCTTTATCTGCGCACCACGGACGAGATGCTGGAAGCGTTTGCCCACCTCGGCGAGGAGACTGCGCGCGAAGTGGTGGTGACCGCCCCCAACGCGATCGCCGACATGATCGAGGACGTCAGCCCGATTCCGGACCGGTTGTACACGCCGATCATCGAGGGAGCAGATGACGAGCTGCGCCAGATGTGCTACGACAAGGCGAAGAAGCTGTACGGCGATCCGCTGCCGGAGATCGTGGAAAAGCGCCTGGAAAAAGAGCTGAACAGCATTATCACACACGGATTCGGCGTGATTTACCTGATCTCCCAGCGGCTGGTGACCAAGTCGCTGATGGATGGCTATCTCGTCGGTTCCCGCGGTTCCGTCGGGTCTTCCTTCGTGGCCACGATGGCCGAGATCACCGAGGTCAATCCGCTGCCGCCGCACTATCGCTGTCCAAACTGCAGGCACAGCGAGTTCATCACGGACGGCTCGATCGGTTCCGGTTTCGACCTGCCGGACAAGGATTGTCCCGCCTGCGGACACAAGCTGGCCAAAGACGGACAGGACATTCCGTTCGAGACGTTCCTCGGCTTCAAAGGGGACAAGGTCCCTGATATCGACCTGAACTTCTCGGGCGAATACCAGCCGCGCGCCCACAAGTATACGCAGGAACTGTTCGGCGTGGACAACGTCTACCGCGCGGGAACGATCGGCACGGTTGCGGAAAAGACCGCCTACGGCTACGTGCGCAAATACGCGGATGAGCGCGGCCTGACGCTGCGAAACGCGGAAATCGCCCGGCTGGTAAACGGCTGCACCGGCGTCAAGCGGACGACTGGCCAACACCCGGGCGGAATCATCGTGGTGCCCGACTACATGGAGATCGAGGATTTTTGTCCGATCCAGTACCCGGCGGACGACAGCGAATCGGAGTGGCGGACCACGCATTTTGACTTCCACTCCATCCACGACAACCTGTTGAAGCTGGACATTCTCGGCCACGACGACCCGACCGTAATCCGCATGCTGCAGGATTTGACCGGCATCGATCCGAAGACGATCCCGCTCGACGACAAGGCGACGATGTCGATCTTCAGTTCGACCGAGGCGCTGGGCGTCACGCCGGAGCAGATTCGCACCAATCTGGGGACGCTGGGCATTCCCGAGTTTGGTACCAAATTCGTGCGGCAGATGCTGGAGGACACCAAGCCGACGACGTTTGCCGAGCTGGTGCAGATCTCCGGTCTTTCCCACGGTACGGACGTCTGGCTGAACAACGCGCAGGACTTGATCCGCAGCGGGACGTGCAAGCTGTCCGAGGTGATCGGGTGCCGCGACGACATCATGGTGTACCTGATTTACAAGGGGCTGGAACCGTCCCGCGCCTTCAAGATCATGGAGTCGGTGCGCAAAGGAAAAGGCGTTCCCGAAGAAGACCAGGAAGAAATGCGCCGCAACAACGTGCCGGAATGGTACATCGAGTCCTGCCAGAAGATCAAGTACATGTTCCCGAAGGCGCATGCTACCGCCTACGTGATGATGGCGGTGCGGATCGCCTACTTCAAGGTGCATTACCCGCTTGAGTTTTACGCAACATACTTCACGGTGCGAGCGGACGACTTCGACATTCCGTTGATGGTCAAGGGCTCGTCGGCAATCCGGCAAAGAATCGAGGAAATCGAAGAAAAGGGACACGAGGCGCAGCCCAAGGAGAAGGCGCTGTTGACCGTACTGGAGATGGCGCTGGAGATGGTGGAGCGGGGTTTTCGCTTTGCCAACGTCGACCTCTACCGTTCCGATGCGACCAAATTCCTGATCGACGGCAACAGTTTGATCGCGCCGTTCAACGCTCTGCCCGGTCTGGGGACCAACGCGGCGATCAGCATCGTCAAGGCACGGGAGGAAGGAGAGTTCCTCTCCAAGGAAGACCTCTTGACCCGCGCCCGGATTTCCAAAAGCATCCTGGAATATCTGGAGGAGCAGGGAGCCCTTAAAGGGCTGCCGGAATCCAATCAGCTCTCGCTGTTCTGACGACTCCGGACGAGGAGCGGTCCGGAGGGGCCTGTCGGGATTTGGGCAACACACGGTTGTCAACGACAGGCTGTTATGCTATAATTTTTTTGGAAATACTGGTTATACGCACGCAGAGCGAGAGTGGGGAAACCCACTCTTTCTTTCTGGCCGAACCCCATGCTTCAACGACAAGGAGGTACTTGCTTGAGCAAGGTAACAGACATTGTCACCGAACTGGTTACGCCCATTCTCGACGAACTGGGTCTGGAACTGGTTGACATCGAGTACAAGAAAGAAGGCAGCAACTGGTTTCTGCGCGTGTTCATCGACAATGAAACCGGGAACATCGACATTGATGACTGCGGCCTTGTCAGCGAGCGGCTGAGTCAGCGTCTGGACGAGGTGGACCCTATTCCTACCGCGTACTTCCTGGAGGTGTCGTCACCGGGAGCAGAGCGTCCGCTGCGCAAGGAAAGCGATTTTCGCAAGGCTGTCGGCAGGCATGTACATATCGTAACCAAGGAGCCGCTGGAAGGCTCAACCGTGTTCGAAGGGGAACTGGTATCCTTCGAGGACGGACAGCTGACAGTGAAAGAAGCGAAAAAAACCTACGTCATTTCCCTGGACCAAATCGACGCGGCCCGGATGGCCATCGTCTTCTAATCCCGCGGGTGTGTGTTCGTAAAGGAGGAGGCAACGAAAATCATGAACGCCGATTTTATTGAGGCATTGGAAGCCATTGAGAGAGAGAAAGGAATTTCCAAAGACGTGTTGATCGAGGCCATCGAAGCGGCCCTCATTTCCGGATACAAACGGAATTTCAATTCGGCGCAAAACGTTCGCGTAGACGTGAATCGCCACACCGGCCAGGTGCGTGTGTTTGCCCGCAAAACGGTCGTGGAGGAAGTGCTCGATCCGCGTCTGGAGATTTCTCTGGAAGCGGCGCAGGAGATTGATCCCAACTTCCGGCTGGATGACATCGTCGAGATCGAAGTGACGCCCCGCGACTTTGGCCGCATTGCCGCTCAGACCGCGAAGCAGGTGGTGACCCAGCGCATTCGCGAAGCAGAGCGCGGACTCATCTACAGCGAGTTCATCGAGCGGGAGGACGACATCATCACCGGTGTGGTCCAGCGCATGGATGCCCGCAACTACTACATTGACCTGGGCAAGGCGGAGGCAGTGATGCCGATCACGGAGAAAATGCCGACCGACGACTTCAAGCCCCAGGATCGGGTGAAAGCCTACATCATCAAAGTTGAAAAGACGACCAAAGGACCGCAGATCATCGTCTCCCGCACGCATCCCGGCCTGTTGAAACGGCTGTTTGAACTGGAAGTGCCGGAAATCTACGACGGCGTGGTGGAGATCAAATCCGTCGCACGTGAGGCCGGCGACCGCTCCAAGATCGCCGTCCATTCGATCAACCCCGACGTCGACCCGGTAGGCGCCTGTGTGGGGCCTAAAGGGATGCGCGTACAGACCATCGTCAACGAGCTGAAGGGCGAGAAGATCGACATCGTGCGCTGGTCGGAAGATCCCGCGGAATACGTGGCCAACGCGCTCAGCCCGGCCAAGGTGCTGCACGTGGAAGTGAACGCTGCCGAGAAAGTGACCCGCGTGATCGTACCGGATTATCAATTGTCGCTGGCAATCGGCAAGCGCGGTCAAAACGCCCGTCTCGCGGCCAAGCTGACCGGTTGGAAGATCGACATCAAGAGCGAGACACAGGCTGAACAGGAAGGCATCGCCTACCCGAAAGCGGGCGATGAGGGGGCTGACCTCGAATAGCCATGAAGCAAAAGAAAATTCCATTGCGGAAATGCATCGTGTGTCAGGAAATGTTTCCGAAAAAAGAACTGGTGCGCGTCGTGCGGACCCCGGACGAAGAGATTATCATCGATCCGACTGGCAAGGCAGCCGGGCGCGGGGCGTACGTGTGCCGTCAGGAAAGCTGTCTGAAGCCGGACACGTTTGCTTCGGGCAAGTGGAAAAAAGTGCTGGAACGCGCACTGAACATGTCCATCACCCAGGAAAAATACGACGCGTTCCGTGAGAAATGGCTGGAGATGATGGGACAATGATCCCCAAGGCAGCGCAAATGCTGGGGTTGGCCATGCGTGCACGCAAGGTGATATCCGGCGAGGAGCTGGTCGTTCAGGCAGTGCGAACCGGTCAGGCCAAGCTGGTGCTGCTCGCGGCCGACGCTTCTGCCAACACGACGAAGAAGGTACGTGACAAGTGCGCCTATTACGGTGTTCCGTGCGTAACGGCAGGCGACCGGTACGCGCTGGGGCACGCCATCGGCAAGGAAGGGCGTGTCACCGTAGCGGTTACGGACGGGAATCTGGCGGACAGCATACTGCGCCTGCTCACCTAATTCAGAAGGGGTGAAGATCACTTGAAGACTCGAGTGTATGAATACGCCAAACAGCATAACATGAGCAGCAAGGAAATCCTCAATTTGTTAAAGCGGCTGAACATAGAAGTGGCAAATCATATGAGTATCATGGATGAAGCAACGATCAAAAAAATTGAAGATCACCTTGCCAAGCTGCGGAGCGGCGGCAAGCCGGAACAACAGCGGCCCGCCGGTCAGGCGGAGGCGAAGCCCAAACAGGAAGGCGACAAGAAGCGGACAGAGGAGTCGAAAGGGAAGCAAAAGCCTCAGCAGCAGCGTCGCAACGAACGCCCGTCTGATCGCGGAGCAAGCCGTCAGGGCGGCGGCCAGCGTGCCGACCAGCAGCGTCCGCAACAAGGAAAAAATCAGGGGAAGAATCAGGAGAGAAAACCGAGCGATATGAAAAGCCAATCCGCAAAACCATTTGATCGCAAGCAGCAGGTTGCCCAACATGAGCCAACGGTCAATGAACATGACGATCCGCGCGCAGGCGACGACTTTGAGGACAAGGTAAAAATCCCGCCCAAAGTTTCCCTGGAAAAGCGGGAAAAAATCAAAAAAGGTGCGGGCGGCAAGAAGGGATTCGACGACAGCAAGAAAAATCAGCCGTTCAAAGGCGGCAACAAACGTCAGGAGAACCGCAAGCAGGGGCGCGAACAGCAACAGCGCCAGCTGCCGGATCCGCCGTCCAAAATTACCTTCACCGAGTCGCTTACCGTCGCAGAACTGGCGAAAAAACTGCGCAGGGAACCGGCGGAAATCATCAAAAAGTTGTTTAATTTGGGTATCATGGCGACGATTAACCAGGATCTCGACCGCGATGCCATCGAGTTGATCTGCTCCGAGTACAACGTCGAAGTGGAAGAGAAGATCGTCATCGACGAAACCAACTTCGAGACGATTGAAGAAGTGGATAACCCGGCCGATCTGGTGGAACGTCCGCCGGTTGTCACCATCATGGGTCACGTCGACCACGGGAAGACCACCCTGTTGGACGCCATCCGCTCCACCAACGTCGTAGCGGGTGAAGCAGGCGGCATCACCCAGCACATCGGTGCGTACCAGGTGGAAGTCAAAGGGAAGAAAATTACGTTCCTGGACACCCCCGGCCACGCGGCGTTTACCACGATGCGTGCCCGCGGTGCGCAAATCACCGACATTACCATTCTCGTCGTAGCAGCGGATGACGGTGTCATGCCGCAAACCGTGGAAGCCATCAGCCACGCCAAGGCAGCAAACGTGCCGATCATCGTCGCCGTGAACAAAGTCGACAAGCCGGAGGCAAACGTCGAGCGCATCAAGCAGGAACTGACCGAGTATGGACTGGTGGCTGAAGAGTGGGGCGGCGACACCATTTTCTGCCCGATCTCCGCAAAACAGCGCATCGGCCTCGAGGAGCTGTTGGAGTACATCCTCCTCGTTGCCGAGGTGCAGGAGTTGAAAGCAAATCCGAACAAGCGCGCCCGCGGTACCGTCGTCGAGGCCGAATTGGACAAGGGGCGCGGACCGGTGGCAACCGTCCTGGTGCAGCATGGTACGCTTAAAGTCGGGGACCCGATCGTCGTGGGCACCGCATATGGCCGCGTCCGTGCGATGGTAAACGACAAGGGACGCCGTCTGAAGGAAGCAGGACCGTCCACGCCAGTGGAGATTACCGGTCTGAATGACGTTCCGCAGGCGGGCGACCAGTTCATGGTCTTCGAAGACGAGAAAAAGGCCCGCTCCATCGGTGAAGCGCGCGCAGCCAAGCAGCGCGAATCGGAACGGCGCGCCAACACGCGCGTTTCCCTGGACGATCTGTTCCAGCACATTCAGGAGGGCGATGTGAAAGAGCTCAACCTGATCGTGAAAGCGGATGTGCAGGGCTCCGTGGAAGCGCTCCGCGGCGCGCTCGAGAAGATCGATGTGAACGGCACGCGTGTCAAGATCATTCACACCGGTGTAGGGGCGATTACGGAGTCCGACATCACCCTGGCCAACGCGTCCAACGCCATCGTGATCGGCTTCAACGTGCGTCCTGAGCCAAATGCCCGCAACATGGCGGAACAGGAGAAAATCGACATTCGCCTGCACCGCGTCATCTACAACGTCATCGACGAGATCGAGCAGGCGCTGAAAGGAATGCTGGACCCGGTCTACAAGGAGACCATCATCGGCCAGGCGGAAATCCGCGAAATCTTCAAGGTCTCCAAAGTGGGCAACATCGCCGGTTGCTACGTCACCGAGGGCAAGATTACCCGCGATGCTGGCGCCCGCGTGATCCGCGAAGGTGTGGTCATCTACGAGGGCAAGCTGGATACGCTCAAGCGGTTCAAGGATGATGTACGCGAAGTGATGAGCGGCTACGAGTGCGGCCTGACCCTGGAGCGCTTCCAGGATATCAAGGTCGGCGACGTGATCGAAGCCTTCATCATGGAGGAAGTGAAGCAGTAATGCTGGCGGGGGCGCGGATCGAACTGTTTCTGCCCGCCTGCCGCAATCTAAAGGAGAAACGGGCCATCGTCAAGAGCATACTTGGCAAGCTGCGGAGCCGCTTCAACGTCTCCGCGGCGGAGTTGGCCTGTCAAGAGCAGTGGCAGCGTACCGTGCTGGGTATCGCTGCCGTTGCTAATGAATGGTCGTTTTTGCAGGAACAAATCCAGGCGGCTGTCCGTCTGGTGGAAAACCATCCCGGCGTGGAGTTGATTCGCGCCGATACGGAATACTACGACTAACGCCAGCGGAGGTGACAGAAATGAACAAGACGAGGATGAGCCGGGTGGGCGAGGAGATCAAGAAAGAACTGAGCGTCCTCTTGCAGCGCGGCCTGAAGGACCCGCGCATCGGCTTCGTCACGGTAACGGATGTGGAAGTGACCAGCGATCTCCAGTTGGCCAAGGTGTTCGTCAGCATTTTCGGCGACGACGAACAGCGCAAGGCGTCCCTGGCCGGGCTGCAAAAGGCAAAGGGCTATCTGCGCACGGAGATCGGCCGGCGTGTAAAGCTGCGCCACGTGCCCGATTTCGTATTCAAACTGGATGAGTCGATCGATTACGGGAACCGGATTGAATCGATTCTCCGTGAAATCTCCACAGAAGGTGCCAAAGGAGACAAGCAGGATGACTGATTATCGCCGTGCCTTGGAGGAAGCGGTCCGGTTCCTGCGGGAACACGATCGCTTCCTGATTCTCTCCCACGTCAACCCGGACGGGGATGCGATCGGTTCTACACTGGCTGTGGCCGCAATGCTGGAACAGTTGGGAAAATCATACGTGCTCGTCAATGAGAGCGGCGCGCCGGACAAATTTTCATTTTTGCCCCGGTTTGAGCGGATTTGCAATCTTTCGCAAGATTTGGCCGGCGACACCTTTTCCGCCGTGATCGCGGTCGACTGCGCCGATGCGTCGCGAATGGGGGACGTGCGTCATCTGTTTGCCCCCGACGCCGCCCTGCTCAATATCGATCACCATCCCACCAACGACGCCTTTGGTGCGGTAAACGTCATTCGCACCGATGCGGCGGCCACGGCAGAGATTCTGTATGACCTGAACGAGGCGGCCGGGCTGCCGATCACCGAAGATTTTGCGCTCTGCATCTACACGGGACTTTTGACCGACACGGGCGGCTTCCGCTACTCCAACACGTCGCCGTACAACATGGAGATCGCCGCCCGCTTGCTGCGGTACGGCGTCAATCCGGGCGACGTGGCGGAGCGGTGTCTTGAAGTCATCACGCTGTCCCATGTCAAGCTGCTCAGGCAGGCGCTGCAGACGCTGCGCATGTCCCATGGCAACCTGGTGGCATCCGTTTTTGTTTCTCGCCAGGATTTGGAAAGTGTAGGGGCCGACCGGGAGGATGCCGGGGGACTGGTAAATTACTGCCGCAACATTGAAGGCGTGGAAGTAGGCGTGTCGTTTGTGGAAGCGGAGCCGGGGACGGTGAAGGTGAGCCTGCGGGCCCGCAGCCGCGTGGACGTGTCGGAGATCGCCAAGCAGCTGGGGGGCGGCGGCCACGCCAAAGCGGCAGGCTGCACGCTTCGCGGAACGCTGGCGGAGGCGCAGGAACGGGTGTGGAACGCCCTGGGGCAGGCGTTGGGAGTGAACGCCGATGAGTAACAAGTGGCATGGCGTCGTCGTGCTGGACAAGCCGGCCGGAATGACCTCCCACGATTGCGTGGCGCGTATCCGCCGCCTGTTTCGCACGAAAAAAGTGGGGCATGCCGGCACCCTGGACCCGGACGTGACCGGTGTGCTGCCTGTCTGTCTGGGGCATGCCACCCGCTTGGTGGAATACCTGCAGGACCTTCCGAAGCGTTACGATGTGGTGATGCGCCTCGGTTCCTCCACCACGACCGAGGACGCGGCCGGTGAACGGGTGGAACACGTGCCGGTCGACTCTGCGGAGATCACGACAGAGCGGCTGAATGACGTGTTCCGCCAGTTTCTGGGCGAGATCGAGCAGGTGCCGCCGATGTACTCTGCCGTCAAGATAAACGGCAAGCGGCTGTACCAATTGGCCAGAGAGGGCGAAGTGGTGGAGCGCCCCGCCCGCAAAGTGACGATCTACGAACTGGACCTGCACGACATCCGGCCGGACGGCGACGGCGTAGACGTGCACTTTTCCTGCACGTGTTCCAAAGGCACGTATGTGCGCACCTTGTGTGTTGACCTGGGACGAGCTCTAGGGTATCCTGCCCATATGAAGCAGTTGAGGCGCGTCAAAAGCGGCCCGTTTTCAGAAAGGGACGCCGTGGCGCTGGAGCTGCTGGAAGAAAAAAGCGCGGGCGGTGAGGATTTGTCCCCCTGGTTGGTCCCCTTGTCGCAAGCGGTCTCGTTCTTGCCGAGGTATCAGGTGCCGCCTGAGCGGACAAAAGCGGTGCTGAACGGTCTGTCCACCGCTCTTCCCGGCGTGAAGGCGGAAGAGGGCAGCCTGATCTGCCTGTTTGCAGGCGAACAGCTGCTAGGCATTCACCGCGTCTGCCGCGGCCCCAAAGGTCTTTTTGCCAAGGCTGAAAAAGTCTTTCCCACCGAGGTGTAAACGTGAAAACGATATCCTTGACGTATCCACTGCCGCGGGATTTGCAGCCGGACCCCTGCGCCATTGCCCTGGGGTATTTTGACGGCGTACATATCGGCCATCGGCGCGTGATTCAGAAAGCGATCGACACGGCCAAGATGAACGGATGGAAAAGCGCGATCATGACCTTCGATCCCCATCCGCGCGAGGTGCTGGGGCAGACCGGGTACAGCCAGTATCTCACCCCGCTGGCGGATAAGCTGGAACAACTGGAAAAGATGGGCGTAGATCTGACCTACGTGATGCGTTTTGACATCGCCTTCGCGGCCGTCTACCCGGAGGACTTCATCGCCGAGTGCCTGCTGCCGCTCAACTGCCGCCATGTGGTCGTCGGGTTTGACTACACGTTTGGCTACCGCGGCATGGGTACTGCACAGACGCTGCTGGCATCAAGCGAGGGACGGTACGGCATCGACATCGTCGGACCGGTCAACCGGTTGGGCGAAAAAGTGAGCAGCACGATCATCCGTGAGTATCTGCACCATGGCAACGTGGAGCAGACCCGTCTGCTGCTCGGACGGCCGTACAAGATCAGGGGCGTGGTCGTCCACGGCGACAAGCGCGGCCGCACGATCGGCTTCCCCACAGCCAACGTGCGCCTATCACGCCCGTATCTGATCGGGAAAAACGGGGTGTACGGCGTCCGTTTCAACGTGGACGGGCAAAGCTACCGGGGCGTGATGAACGTGGGCATCAAGCCGACGTTTGAGCTGGAGAAGAAGGAAAAGTCGCTGGAAGTGCACATTTTTGACTTCCAGGGAGACCTGTACGGAAAAGAAGTGGAAGTGGAATTTCTGTTCTTCATCCGCGACGAGCAAAAATTCTCCGGTGTGGACGCGCTGATCGCACAAATTCGGGAAGATGTGGAGTACGCCAAGCGGAAGTTTGCCGAGGCGAACGTGTAAATCTTTTCTTTGCTTTTCCATGAGCGGTATGCTATAATTCAAAACGTTGTACAGATAACCGCAGCTTGGCTGTCCGACACTCACCGGCGGCAGACTCGGCTGACGGGGATAGACAAGAGGGAGGTGAGTCATGATGGCACTGTCTCAAGAACGCAAAGCTCAACTGATTCAAGAGTTCCGCACGCATGAGAACGACACTGGTTCTCCGGAAGTTCAGATCGCTATCCTGACCGAAAACATCAACAACCTGAACGAACATCTGCGCGTTCACAAGAAAGACCACCACAGCCGTCGTGGTCTGCTGAAGATGGTTGGTCAGCGCCGCAATCTGTTGAACTACCTGAAAGAAACGGACATTCAGCGCTATCGCGTACTGATTGACCGTCTCGGTCTGCGTCGCTAATGACATCAGTTGGAAAGCGGGTTCATCCCGCTTTTTCTGCTGTCTGCGCCTCTTTCCGCCAGCGGGGTGACGTTACGAGCTGCAGACCAGTCGCTTCTCGGCGATCCTGCGCCCGGCGACCGCTGGCGAAACTCCATTCTTCCCGTGCAACTGGCACAGGGTGCCATTTAATTTTCAAACAGGCAGGAAATAATACATATAGGTAGAAAAAGATTGTATACGTGTCACTACGTCGTGAAGGAGGACTGCTAGCAACATGGAGCAACAATACCGTACATACGACTTTGACCTGGCAGGCCGCAAACTGACGCTGGAATTCGGCAAGATGGCCAAGCAGGCACAAGGTTCGGTTTTGGTTCGGTACGGCGATACGGCGATTCTCTCCGCTGTGACGGTATCCAAGGAAGCAAAGCCGATTGACTTTTTCCCGCTGACCGTCAACTACGAGGAGCGCCTGTATGCAGTCGGGAAAATTCCCGGAGGGTTTATCAAACGGGAGGGACGTCCCAGCGAAAAGGCGATTTTGGCCAGCCGCCTGATTGACCGTCCGATTCGTCCGTTGTTCCCCGAGGGGTTCCGCAATGAAGTCCAGGTGGTAAACACGGTGCTGTCCGTTGACCAGGACTGCTCGCCGGAGATCGCTGCGATGATCGGTACGTCGGCTGCGCTGTGCGTATCGGAAATTCCGTTTAACGGCCCCATTGCCGGCGTGATCGTCGGGCGCGTAGACGGCCAGTTCGTGATCAACCCGACCGTCGAACAGATGGAAAAGAGCGACATTCATCTGGTCGTGGCCGGTACGCGCGACGCCATCAACATGGTGGAGGCGGGAGCCGACCAGGTGCCGGAAGAAGTGATGCTGGAAGCGATCATGACCGGTCACGAGGTCATCAAGGAACTGGTCGCATTCCAGGATCAGATCGTCGCCGAGATCGGCAAGGAAAAAATGGAAGTCGTGCTGCATGAAGTGGACCCGGAGATTGACCAGGCTGTCCGCAGCTATGCCGAAGCCCGGTTGAAGGAAGCGATCCGCATCGAGGAGAAGCAGGCGCGCTACGACGCAATTGACGCAATCAAGGAAGAAACGCGTCAGCACTTTGCCGAGCTCAATCCGGAGACGTATCCGGAACAGGAAGCGATGATCAACGAGGTGCTGCACAACATCGTCAAGGAAGAAGTGCGTCGCCTGATCACCGAGGAGAAAATCCGGCCGGATGGACGGGCCCTCAACGAAATTCGTCCGCTGTCCAGCGAAGTGGGCTTGCTGCCTCGCACGCACGGTTCCGGGCTGTTCACACGGGGCCAAACGCAAGCGCTCAGCGTATGTACGCTCGGTGCGCTGGGGGATGTGCAGATCCTGGACGGATTGGGTCTGGAAGAGTCCAAACGCTTCATGCACCACTACAATTTCCCGCCGTACAGTGTAGGGGAAGCACGTCCGTTGCGGGCACCGGGACGCCGCGAAATCGGGCACGGAGCGCTGGGCGAGCGGGCGATCGAACCGATCATCCCGTCTGAGAGCGAGTTCCCGTATACCATCCGGCTTGTTTCCGAGGTGATCGAATCCAACGGCTCCACCTCCCAGGCGTCGATTTGCGCCAGCGTGTTGGCTCTGATGGATGCAGGCGTGCCGATCAAGGCGCCGGTTGCCGGTATCGCGATGGGGCTGATCATGGGCAACGACGGCAAGACCTTCTCCATCCTGACTGACATCCAGGGCATGGAAGACCATCTCGGCGACATGGACTTCAAGGTGGCCGGTACGGAAAAAGGGGTTACCGCCATTCAGATGGACATCAAGATTTCCGGCATCAACCGGGAGATTCTGCAGCAGGCGCTGGAACAGGCTCGCGAAGGACGGCTCGTGATTCTCAAGCACATGATGGAAACGATCTCCGCACCGCGGCCGCAGCTTTCTCCATACGCGCCGAAGATTATCACGATGCAGATCAATCCGGACAAGATCCGCGAAGTGATCGGTCCCCAAGGACGCGTCATCAACAAGATCATCGACGAAACGGGCGTCAAAATCGACATCGAACAAGATGGTCGCATCTACATCGCCTCGGTCGATCAGGAAGCCAACCTGCGTGCGAAACAGATCATCGAAGACCTGGTTCGCGAGGTAACCGTTGGCCAGACCTATCTGGGCACCGTGAAGCGCGTGGAAAAATACGGGGCGTTCATCGAACTGTTTGCCGGCAAGGAAGGTCTCTGCCACATTTCCCAACTGGCGGAAGAACGGGTCGCCAAGACCGAAGATGTCGTCTCCATCGGCGACAAAGTGCTCGTCAAGGTTACGGAAATTGACGACCAGGGCCGGATCAACCTGTCCCGCAAGGCCGTGCTGAAGGAACAGGCGGCACAGCGTGCGGCTGCTAAAGCAGAATAACTTACAAGCAAAAGGCTTCGTCACTCGAAGGTATCTTCGCGTACGGAAGCTTTTTCTTTTTGCGTTTTGCGTTTTGCCAACCACGTCGTCTGCACACGGACATCTCTGTTTTGACAGGGATGTTCTTTTTTCGTCTAACCGTTTTTCTCCATACATACACTGGACAAAGAAAGGTTGTACGGCAGAGAAGGAAGGGGGCAACCCTCATGGGTCAAAAGGCAAAACGCTTGTGGTTTATGGGAGGGGGTGCGGTCCTCCTGTTCTTTGTTCTCAGCAACGGTCCGATCGATCAGTACGTTGACACGGTCAAGCGCCAGACCGTGCAGGCAGCGCTTTCCCTGGAAGGGGATGAACGGCTGCGCGCCCTGATCGATCAGTGGAAACAGGGACGGGAAGAGGCACCGATCAATGCCCGGATCGACCCCATCTGGAAAGCGATTCCCGGTTACAACGGACGCGTCGTGGACGTCGAGGCATCCCTGGCCAACATGAAGCGGTCCCGCACGCCAGGCCCGGAGTCGCTGGTGTACAAGGAGGTCCCTCCGGCGGTCACGCTGGAACAATTGGGTGCGCACCCCGTTTACCGGGGGAACGAAAAAAAGCCGGCCATTTCGTTTATGATCAATGTTGCCTGGGGCAACGAGTATCTCGATACCATCCTGGACACGCTGGACAAACACGGGGTGAAGACCACGTTTTTCCTGGACGGGTCGTGGGTCAAACGCTTCCCGGAATGGGCGAAAAAGATTGCTGCCCGGGGTCACGAGATCGGCAACCACGCATACTCCCACCCCGACATGAGCCGGTTGGGCCGTGAGCGCATTCGCCAGGAAATCGGCCGCACACAGGAGGTGATCCGCCATACACTAGGGGTAACACCTGTGCTGTTTGCCCCTCCCTCCGGTGCGTTCAATCAAGCGGTCGTCGACATCGCCCGCCACGACTTCCAGATGACGACCATCCTCTGGACAGCGGACACGGTTGACTGGCAAAAGCCGTCGGTAGACGTGCTGATTCGGCGGATCGAGCCCAAAATGGGCAACGGAGTACTGGTTCTGATGCACCCGACCGCGCCCACGGCAGCAGGGCTGGATACGTTGATCAGGATGGCGAAGCAAAAGGGATTGGTCCCCACCACCGTTTCTGGAGTGATTTCCAGCCGGCGCTTGCCCTGAAAGTGCAAGACAATGGGATCATTTATTGTGGAGTCAAGGGAATTTTGCTATAGTTAGACGTGTTTACAAGAGAGTCCCGAAGCGGATAGAGACAGATAGACAACCGAGGAGGATTTGTGTGATTCAACGGCATACATGTGAAAACGGTCTGCGGATCGTGACGGAGAAGATTCCTTCCGTGCGTTCCGTTGCACTGGGCATCTGGGTGGGGACCGGCTCCAAATACGAAACAAAACAGGACAACGGCATTTCCCATTTTCTGGAACACATGTTTTTCAAGGGGACCACATCCCGTTCGGCAAAGGAAATTGCCGAAACCTTTGACGAAATTGGCGGCAATGTGAATGCCTTTACCTCCAAGGAGTACACCTGCTACTACGCGCGGGTGCTGGACCAGCATGCCCCGATAGCGCTTGACGTGTTGGCGGACATGTACTTTCACTCCGTATTTGACGAGGAGGAGCTGGAAAAGGAAAAAAACGTGGTGATCGAAGAGATCAGCATGTACGAGGATACCCCGGACGATCTGGTGCATGATCTGATTGCCCGCGCCAGCTTCGCTGACCATCCGCTGGGGTCCCCCATTCTCGGCACGGAAGAGGTGCTGCGAGCGCTCAAACGTGACGATTTGATCAATTACATTGAACGTCGTTATTTGCCGACCAATACTGTGGTGACGGTGGCGGGCAATTTTGACGACTCCCTGATCGAAGAAATCAAACGGCGCTTCTCTGCGTTTCAGCGTCATGCCCAGCAAATGGACGTGGCCCAACCTGTGTTCGCGGCCAACGCGTTAGCGCAGCACAAGGCCACGGAGCAGGCGCACCTGTGCATTTCGCTGCCTGGTTATCCGGTCGGACACGAGGAGATATACTCGCTCATTCTGCTCAACAACGTGCTCGGCGGCAGCATGAGCTCCCGGCTGTTCCAGGAAATCCGCGAAGAACGCGGGCTTGCGTACTCCGTCTATTCGTACCACTCTTCATACAAAGAGACGGGTACCTTCACGATTTACACCGGGACGGCGCCGGAGCAGGTCGGGCAAGTCTTTGACATCGTCGCCCACGTGCTGCGGGACGTTGCTGAAAACGGCATTACCGACAAGGAACTGAACAAGGGCAAGGAGCAGTTGAAGGGCAGCCTGATGCTCAGCCTGGAAAGCACCAACAGCCGCATGAGCCGGCTGGGCAAAAACGAGCTGCTGCTGGGGCGCCACCTCACACTGGATGAGATTCTCGCCAAGATCGACCGCGTCTCCCATGAGTCGGTCCACGCCGTGGCACGCGAATTGTTCCGCTCCAAACTGGCGCTGGCGATGGTGAGCCCGCTGGACGGTTTCCCGGCCAATGTGAAAAGCGATATTCTCCTGTAGAAAGGGAGGACAAAAAATCCGGCATAGGCCGGATTTTTTCGTATAAGCATGGTGATGACGGGCTGGTGCCCAAACACGGGAAAGATCTGCCGGCGAATGACTGCGGCGGTTCGGAACAAAGGGGGAGACGGCATGCGCTTGAGCGAGTTTGGCGGCAAGGAGATCATCGGGCTGGACAACGGGGAACGGCTGGGCGTGATCGGCGACGCGGATCTGGAGATCAATACGGAGACGGGACAAATCCGTTCGATCATCATACCGCAAGGCGGCTTTTTCGCTTTGGGGAAACGGCGCGAGGACATCGTGATCCCTTGGGAGGCGATCGTCAAAATCGGTCCTGACATGGTGATCATCCAAATGCACAGACGAGAGCCGCAAGCCTCTGAAAAGTAGGGTGAGTGTAACCGAACCTATAAACGGCGAATAGGATGGGGGTAGACCGCAACGATTTCCGTTATCTTTTTCACACGGAAAAACCTTTGCGTTTCGAATCGATTGCAGTAAAATGTGTGGAAAGGGGAACGCAGCATGCTAACGGGCATACATGTTGCCTTTATCGGCGGCGACGCCCGCCAGTTGGAAGTCATCAAGCGGTGCATACAACTGGATGCCAGCGTCACGTTGATTGGCTTTGACAACCTGGAAAGCATCTTCACCGGGGCAACGAAGAGACCATTATCATGCGATGTGTTGCGAGACGTGGATGCCCTCATCTTGCCCGTGGTCGGTACTGATGACGACGGTTACGTGGAAAGCATCTTCTGCTCCAAGCCGCTGCGGCTTTTGGAAGAGCACGCAGCCAGCTTGCAGAAGCACTGCGTCGTGTACACCGGCATGGCGAAGCCCTATCTGAGACAACTGCTGGCAGCCTCGCAGATTACGTTGGTGGAACTATTAGATCGTGATGATGTTGCCATCTACAATTCCATCCCGACGGTGGAGGGAGCGTTGATGATGGCAATTCAACATACGGACATTACGATTCACGGATCACAGGCCATCGTGCTCGGATTGGGGCGGACAGGCATGTCCATGGCGCGGGCGCTGCATGCGCTGGGCGCCCGCGTCAAGGTGGGGGCGAGACGTCAGGAACACTTGGCACGCATTTATGAAATGGGGCTTACCCCTTTTCATTTCAGCGAATTGAAGCAGCAGGTGACCAATGCCGATTTTATATTCAACACCGTGCCTCATCTTGTCCTCACAGCGGAAGTGATTGCCCAGATGCCGCAGACGGCATTTATCCTGGACCTGGCGTCGAAGCCGGGGGGCACTGATTTTCGCTATGCAGAAAAACGAGGCATCAAAGCGCTGCTCGCTCCCGGATTGCCTGGAATCGTCGCACCGAAGACCGCCGGAAAGATCATGGCTCAAACGCTGTCTCGTCTAATTGCGGAACAAACGATCACCAGGGGGAATCAACATGAGTAAACTGAAGGGAAAGACCATTGGTTTCGGTTTGTCCGGTTCCCACTGCACGTTAGACGAGACGATGCCGCAGATCAAACGGCTGGTGGACGCAGGCGCGAGAGTGATCCCGATCGTCTCACAAACGATCATGACGACGGATACGCGCTTTGGCACTTCGGAAAGCTGGCAGCGCAAGTTGGTGGAGATTACGGGGGAATCGCTGATCGCTTCGATTCCGGAGGCAGAACCGCTGGGGCCGTCGAAGCTGCTGGACGTGATGGTGATCGCCCCCTGCACAGGCAGCACGACCAGTCGTCTGGCCAACGCAATCACTGACAGTCCGGTGTTGATGGCAGCCAAGGCGACGATGCGCAACTTGCGTCCGGTCGTCATCGCCATCTCCACCAATGACGGTCTGGGCTTGAATGCAGCCAACATCGCCAAGCTGCTCGCGGCGAAAAACATTTACTTTGTTCCGTTTGGACAGGATGCGCCGGAGAAAAAGCCCAATTCGCTTGTCGCCCGCATGGATTTGATCTTGGAGACGTGTGAAGCTGCTTTGGAAGGCCGACAGTTGCAACCCTTGTTGATAGAAAGATACAACTATTCGTAACAACTGAAAAGCGATTTGGAGGAGAGTAAAAGATGGCGAACCAACTGACCTACACCGTCGCTGTGGTCGGCGCGACCGGCGCAGTCGGACAGCAAATGATCAAGATTCTCGAGGAGCGCGACTTTCCGATCAAGCAGTTGAAACTGCTCGCTTCCGGACGTTCCGCCGGCAAGACCGTCCGCTTCAAGGGACAGGACGTCGTCGTGGAAGAGGCAACGCCGGACAGCTTTGCCGGAGTGGATTTCGCCTTGTTCAGCGCCGGCGGGGCGGTCAGCAAGGAACTGGCTCATCACGCCGTGCGTCACGGTGCCGTGGTAATTGACAACACCAGCGCGTTTCGAATGGACCCGGACGTGCCGCTCGTCGTGCCGGAAGTGAACATGGAGGCCGCGTTCAAGCACAAGGGGATCATTGCCAATCCGAACTGCTCGACGATTCAGATGGTAGCCGCTTTGAAACCCTTGTATGATCGATATGGAATAGATCGCATCATCGTCTCCACGTATCAGGCCGTATCCGGCGCGGGTGCATCTGCCATTCAGGAGCTGTTGACGCAGACCCGCGACGTTCTGGACGGCAAGCAGCCGGAGTGCAAGGTGCTGCCTGTCGGCAAGCTGCCGGTGCATCACCCGATCGCCTTTAACGCCATTCCGCAAATCGACGTGTTCACGGACAACGGCTTCACCTACGAGGAGATGAAAATGGTCAACGAGACCAAAAAGATCCTCGGTGACGACAGTGTGCTGGTTTCCGCCACGTGCGTGCGCATTCCGGTCGTCTACGGCCACAGCGAAGCCGTCTACGTGGAGCTGAAACAGGACTACGATCTGGACGAAGTGAAGTCTCTGCTGGAACAGGCGCCTGGCATCGTGCTGGTGGATCAGCCCGAAGAGCAGCGTTATCCGCTGGCGACCGATGCAGCCGGCAAGCTGGACGTGTTTGTTGGTCGGGTAAGACGCGACCTGCATCACCCCCGCGGCCTGCACATGTGGATCGTTTCCGACAACTTGCTCAAAGGTGCGGCATGGAATACGGTACAAATCGCTGAAGAACTCATCAAAGCACGAGCATAGGGGAGAGGTTTGTGAAAATTCTCGTCCAGAAGTTCGGCGGTTCTTCCCTGACGACGGAAGAGTGCCGAATGAGGGCTATTACGCATATGGAACGAGCGCTCGACGAAGGCTATGCCCTCGTCGTCGTCGTGTCTGCAATGGGGCGCAAAGGTGACCCGTATGCGACCGACACGCTCTTGCAGTTGATTCGCAACAACGGCAACCGCCTGCCCCGCAGGGAGACGGACCTGCTCATGCACACCGGAGAGATCATCTCCGCCACCGTGATGTGCAGCATGCTGAATGCGCGCGGCATCAAGTCCACAATCCTGACGGGCGGGCAGGCCAACATCGTCACGACAGACGAGTTTACCAACGCCCAGATCGAATCGATTGATCCCGGCCGGATTCGCAAGGAACTGGAAGCGGGGAACGTGGTCATCGTTCCCGGTTTTCAGGGGCGCACGGCTGATTGGGAGATTACCACGCTGGGGCGGGGCGGCAGCGACACCACGGCGACAGCGCTTGGTGTCGCCCTCCGCGCCGAAAGGGTGGACATTTTTACTGACGTAAACGGCATCATGACGGCTGATCCGCGGATTGTCGAAGAAGCGCAGCCGCTCAGCACGGTGACGTATACGGAAATTTGCAACATGGCCCACCTGGGGGCCAAAGTGATCCATCCCCGCGCGGTGGAAATTGCGATGCAGGCCAACGTGCCGATTCGGGTGCGTTCCACGTTTTCGGACGACCCTGGCACGCTGGTGACCACCATGCTGGAAATTGACAAGATGGGTTATACTGTACACGACCGCCTGGTCATGGGCATCGCGCACGTGCCGAACATTACACAGATCAAGGTGGCGAACAAGGACGGAACGTACGACACCCAATTGCAGGTGTTCAAGGCGATGGCCCAGCACAGCATCAGTGTGGACTTTATCAACGTAAATCCGTTGGGCGTGGCGTACACCGTCCATGACGAGATGAGCGAACAAGCAGCGCGGATTCTGACCGACTTGGGATACGAACCGCAGATTCTGCCGCACTGCGCCAAAGTCTCTGTCATCGGTGCGGGGATTGCCGGCGTTCCCGGTGTAATGGCGCAGATTGTGGAGGCGCTGACGCAGGAAGACATCCAGATCTTGCAGTCGGCCGACTCGCATACGACCATCTGGGTGCTGGTTCACGAAGCGGACATGGTGCGCGCTGTTCGCGCCCTGCACAAACAGTTCAAGCTGCACAACGGACACATGTAGCTCCATTTGCCGTGGCAGATGGGGGAACAATCGAAGAGGAGTTGGAGGACGTGGCACGTTTTGGCCGACTGGTTACCGCCATGGTGACCCCGTTTACGGAACAATTGCAAATCGACTACGAGAAAACGGAACGACTGATTGACCATCTGCTGTCTACCGGTACGGAAGCGCTAGTGGTCAGCGGCACGACCGGCGAATCGCCGACGCTGACCCGTTCCGAAAAACTGGACTTGTTCCGGCATGTCGTGGCGTACGCGAAAGGAAAATGCCACATCATCGCCGGGACGGGAAGCAACGATACGGCTGCCAGCATCGAATTCACGCAGGAAGTGGAAAAGATCGGCGTGGACGCCGTGATGCTGGTGGCACCCTACTACAGCCGTCCGTCGCAGGAAGGCTTGTACCGGCATTTCAAGGCGCTGGCAGAAGCAACCAGTCTGCCGGTCATGCTGTACAACGTGCCCGGCCGCACCGGCGTCAACATGGCCGCTGAGACCACCGTGCGGTTGGCGCAGCTGCCCAATGTGGTGTGCATCAAGGAAGCGTCCGGCAACCTGTCGCAAATGGCGCGGATTGTCGAGGAGGCGCCTGAGGGTTTTGAACTGTACAGCGGGGACGACGCGTTGACACTGCCGATTCTATCGATTGGCGGCGTTGGTGTGGTCAGCGTGGCCAGCCACGTCGTGGGCAGCGAGATGGCCGAGATGATGGCGGCGTACTTCGGCGGCGACAACGCCAAGGCTGCCGCCCTTCACCGCAAGCTGCTGCCCGTGTTCGAAGGGCTGTTCAAATACCCGAGCCCCACACCGACGAAGGCGGCATTGGAGAAGCTGGGCGTGCCGGTGGGCGGCGTTCGCCTGCCATTGGTAGAGCTCAACGACGAGGAAAAAGCGTTTGTGCATTCGCTGCTGCAATAACCTGTCGACTGCAGCCAAAAGCTGTCCCGAAGGCAAGAGAAAGTGCCGGACGGGCAGCTTTTTTGCGTCGTGACTGGGATGCAATCTATTTGGTTGTTTTTTCTTGAGTTCCGCTTTTGCGTTCGGTTATAATGTTACTAAGTGATTTGGGGCGGTTTTTTGAGTGTAATGGACAACTAAATATAGGAGGTTACACGTTTTGGCAAAATCGAAACACTCTGTTCTCATTTTCGCCCTGGGCGGAGTTGGCGAAATTGGGAAGAACATGTACGTGGTGCAGTGCGATGACGACATCGTGGTCATCGACGCCGGATTAAAATTCCCGGAAGAGGAAATGCTGGGAATTGACATGGTCATTCCGGACATCACGTACCTGGAAGAACATCGTGACAAGGTTCGCGGCATCATTATCACGCACGGCCACGAAGACCACATCGGCGGTCTCAGCTATGTGCTCAAACACCTCAATGTGCCCGTTTACGCCACGAAACTTACTATGGGCCTGATTGAAGCCAAGCTGAAGGAAGCGGGTATCTTGGCCGATACCAAGCGGGTTTTGATCAACAGCGACTCGGAGATCGTTCTCGGCAAGATGAAAGCGACGTTTTTCCGCGTCAACCACAGCATCCCGGACAGTGTTGGGGTTTGCCTGGAGACGCCGGAAGGGTACATCGTGCACACCGGGGACTTCAAATTTGACCAGACGCCGGTCAATAATCAACAGGCGGATCTGGCAAAGATGGCAATGATCGGTGAGCGGGGAGTCTTGTGTCTCTTGTCCGACAGTACCAATGCTGAACGGCCGGGATTCACCGGCTCGGAACGTGCTGTTGGCGTGGCAATCAAGGACGTCTTTAGCAAGGCAAGGGGACGCATCATCGTTTCCACGTTTGCGTCCAACGTCCACCGCATTCAGCAGGTGGTGGATGCGGCGATTCAGTTTAACCGCAAGATTACGGTTGTCGGACGGAGCATGCAAAACGTCATTGCCATCAGCAAGGACCTGGGGTATCTGAATGTACCCGAGGGCGTGTTTGTCGAGACGGATGAAGTAAACAAGCTTCCAGCCGATCAAGTAGTCATTCTCTCCACTGGAAGTCAAGGGGAGCCGATGTCTGCGCTCACCCGGATGGCCCGATCCGCCCATCGGAAAATTGACATCCTTCCAGGGGATACGGTCGTGATTGCCGCTACGCCCATTCCGGGCAACGAAAAATACGTGGCGCGCACGATTGACCAATTGTACCGCATTGGCGCAGAGGTAATTTACGGCGGTCACGGACCCAGCGGCACCGTCCACGTTTCCGGTCACGGCAGCCAGGAAGAACTGCGGCTGATGCTCAACCTGATGAAACCCAAGTATTTTATCCCCATTCACGGCGAATACCGCATGTTGCGGATGCACGGAATTCTGGCGGAACAAGTGGGCGTTCCCCGGGAGAACATCTTCCTGCTGGACAACGGCGACACGGTGGAGATTTCCGGCGGCAAAGCCCGTTACGGTCCGAAGGTACACGCAGGCAACGTGCTGATTGACGGTCTTGGCGTCGGCGACGTCGGCAATATTGTACTTAGGGACCGCAAACTGCTCTCTCAAGATGGCATTCTGGTAGTTGTCGTTACACTCAGCAAACAAAATGGCACGATCCTGTCTGGTCCTGACATCATCTCCCGCGGATTCGTCTATGTGCGTGAATCCGAAGAACTGCTGGACGAGGCGAATCGCATAGTAACCCAAACACTTGTCAAATGTATGGAAGAAAATGTAAATGAATGGTCTTCCCTGAAAAACAACGTGAAGGAAGCACTGGGGCGCTTCCTGTACGATCAGACGCGCCGTCGTCCAATGATTCTGCCCATCATCATGGAAGTATAGGAACCCTTGTTCTCACAAGGGTTCCTTTTGTTTAAAAAAACGCCCATAAAGGGCGTAATTTATTGAGCCACATCACTGTTTGCGGCGAGCATTTTGACTTTTTGGATGATTTCAAGTTCAACTTGTTCGTTGTACTTGTCAACACGTTTGCTGAGCAAAAATGCATCAATAATGAACCAAATGGTCGTAGGGATAAAAAAGTAAACCATCCGATAATCCAAACAAGAATCATGCCGATCGCAATACCTATGTCACCTACGTAAAAGCGATGACCGCCAAATGCGCCAAGGAAAAACCACAATAAATAAGCCATTCCCTTGCTTTTTCTTCTTTTTTCCAGCTCCGAGTTTACAATTAACTGCTGCTCGGTAGTCAGGCCTGATCGTGCCACAATGTTGTTCAAAACACATGGTCCTCCTTCCAAGAATTAGTCTCTTTTATTGTAAAGGCTTGCCATTCTGTCTGCAATAAAATTCCAAGAGAAAAGACCTAAGCTGTTTGAAAATATAGGTCTGACGACACGTGTTTTTTGGCCTGCCCGTTCTGCCTCATTTCCAGAAGTGTATCGTTTTCCCTTGTCCAATCCATACTAACGGAGGAAAGCGAGGAGGATGGTCCATGCCAAACCGACGAATAACCGATTACCTCAACCGCCCCCCTTTTTCAGGACAGGACGTCCCCCCGTCGGCACCGAATGATCAGCCGCGGCCGGCTGCGGCGCCGCCGGAGACTGACGATCAGAAAAAGAAGCTGCTCGACTCGATTACCCAGCTGGGGCAAACCAATGTCCCGCAGCTGGAAAGCAACATCTACTGCTTGACGATTATCGGGCAGGTGGAGGGGCATATCCAACTGCCGCCGCAAAACAAGACCACCAAGTATGAGCACATTATTCCGCAGTTGGTGGCAGCCGAGCAAAACAGCAAGGTGGAAGGGGTGTTGGTGATCCTCAACACCGTGGGCGGCGACGTGGAAGCGGGACTGGCCATTGCGGAGATGGTCGCTTCCTTGTCCAAACCGGTCGTCACCCTGGTGCTGGGCGGCGGACACAGCATCGGCGTGCCGATTGCGGTTGCGGGCGATTACTCGTTTATCGCCGAAACGGCCACGATGACGATTCACCCCATCCGCCTGACCGGATTGGTAATCGGCGTGCCGCAGACGTTTGAATACCTGGATAAGATGCAGGACCGGGTGGTCAGTTTTATCGCCCGCCACTCCAAGATTACCGAAGAGAAGTTTCGCGAGCTGATGCTGCGCACCGGCGAACTGACGCGCGACATCGGAACCAACGTGATCGGGGCCGATGCCGTCAAGTACGGGCTGATCGACGAAGTGGGCGGATTGGGCCCAGCGCTGAAAAAACTGAATGAGCTGATTGAAAAGGTGCGCAACGGAGAGAAGGTGCTGCAGTGATATTTTACTCGGTCGTTCCGATGGAAATGGTGTTTGCCAACATGGAGCAGGTGGAAAAGCGTCAACTGCGCGAACTGCCGCTGGGCGAGGCCACCATGGTGGTGGAACCGACAGGACCCTACGAGGGACGGATCGTGCGGCTGATCAGCCCCAATCCCCAGGATTACCTCAATCCGCGGCTGGCGCCTGGTGAGACGGTTCGCTTTCTCCCCGATTGGCGCGCATAAGAAGTCCTGTATTTCTATGAATTTCCTGTGTTATACTAGACATGAACGAACAGCAGCCGAACAGCAGACGGCTGCCTTTTTATGCATGACAAAGGAGGCGTGCCATTGAGTAGAAAAGAGAGAAGACAGTCACAAGCGGCATGGGCCTCGGTCGTTAAAGTGGAACTGTTGGGCCTGGTGGTGATTGTGCTCAGCCTGATCGGCTTGTTGGAGAGCGGCACGCTGGGGAAACATGTGCTTGCCTTTTTGTTTCGGTTTGTGGCAGGCTCGTGGGACTTTGTCATCCCGCTGCTAATGATCGGAATGGCCATCCACATGATGTTTACCCGCAAACCGCCGCGGCTCACCTACCGGGTGCTGGGCATTTTGTTTATCTTCCTGGCGATTTTGACGTGGGACCATCTGATGCTGTACAAGCAGGTCACGGCAGACGGCAAATTCGCTGAACAAAGCATCGTCCGCGTCACGTGGGACCGGCTGTGGCTGGACCACAGCCAGAAGGTGTCCACTACCGGTGTTGGCGGCGGCATGGTTGGAGCGCTCTTCTTCGGCCTGTGCAACAGCCTGGTGGGATTGGCCGGAACCGGCCTGATCATCGCCCTGCTGTTTCTGGCCGGCACCATGTTTTTGTTTAACCTTTCGTACGTGGACATCGTAATTTTCATGCGCAACAAAACGTTGCAGCTATACGAAAAATTGAAGGACTCGGTGAAAGATTCCGTACAGCTGTTGCAGGAAGAAAGCGAGAAGCGCAGGCAGGAGAAGGAAAAGCGGAAGGCCCGCGCAGAGCAAAGCGCCAATGAGGAAGGGACCGCTGACCGGCAGGACGGAGCAGCCTCCCCTGCATCGGAGGCTGCCAAGTCACCTGGGACGGCGGGAGCGTCAGTGGACGAGGAGGAAGCACTGCCTGTCGCCCCGTTGATTCGGGACTTTACCGAGCGGGTGGCGAGCGAACACGAACAGGAATCCCCCGAATCTGCGGCCGCGCCCGTCCGACCGCCGGCAGAGAGGGAGATTACCTTTTCGCTGGAAGGCGACGAAGAGATTTTTGGCACACTGGAGAACACAGAAGAGCAGTCGGCTGTCCCCTATGTGCTTCCCAGCTTGCAGATGCTGGCCCGGCCCAAAGGTTATACGCCGGGCAAGGATGTGGACCATACATCCAACGCGGCCAAGCTGGTGCAGACGCTGAAAAGCTTCGGCGTCAGCGCGATCGTGTCGGAAGTGCACCGGGGGCCGGCCGTCACCCGCTATGAAGTGCAGCCCGCGACCGGCGTGAAAGTGAGTCGGATCGTCAGCTTGACAGATGATTTGGCGCTGGCGCTGGCGGCCAAGGATATTCGCATCGAGGCGCCGATTCCAGGAAAGTCGGCGATCGGCATCGAGGTGCCCAATGCCGAGGTGGCGGTCGTGTCGCTTCGCGAAGTACTGGAATCGCCGCAATACCAGGAGGCGCCCGGCAAGCTGACGGTGGCGCTCGGCCGGGACATCTCGGGCGAGCCGATCGTGGCCGACCTGGCCAAAATGCCTCACCTGCTGGTGGCTGGCGCGACCGGCAGCGGCAAATCAGTTTGCATCAACGGATTGATCATGAGCATCCTGTTCCGGGCGAAGCCGGATGAAGTGAAGCTGATGATGGTCGATCCGAAAATGGTCGAGCTGAATGTGTACAACGGGATTCCCCATCTGCTCGCGCCGGTGGTGACCGACCCCCGCCGAGCGTCCGTTGCATTGAAAAAAGTGGTCGCGGAGATGGAGCGGCGCTACAACCTGTTTGCCAAAACGGGGAGCCGCAACATCGAGATGTACAACCAGCAGGTGGAAGGAAGCCCGTTGCCGTACATCGTGGTCATCGTCGACGAGTTGGCTGACCTGATGATGGTGGCGCCAGGTGAAGTGGAAGACGCCATCTGCCGCCTGGCCCAGATGGCTCGCGCAGCCGGCATTCACCTGATTATCGCCACGCAGCGTCCGTCTGTGGACGTGATCACCGGCGTGATCAAGGCGAACATCCCGTCGCGGATTGCCTTTGGTGTTTCGTCCATGGCCGACTCCCGCACCATTCTGGACATGGGCGGGGCGGAAAAACTGCTCGGCCGCGGGGACATGCTCTACCTGCCGATGGGGGCTTCCAAGCCGATTCGCGTGCAGGGGGCGTTCGTCTCCGACAAGGAAGTGGAGGACGTCGTCCGCTTTGTCAAGGAACAGCAGGAAGTCCGTTATCAGGAAGAGATGATTCCGGACGAAGTGGCGGACGAGCAGCAGGCCGTCGTCGACGACGAATTGTACGATCAGGCGGTGCAGATTGTCGCCGAGGCGCAGACCGCATCCGCCTCCCTGCTGCAGCGCAGGCTCCGCATCGGGTACACGCGGGCAGCCCGGCTGATCGACATGATGGAAGCACAAGGGGTTGTCGGCCCGTATGAGGGCAGCAAACCCCGCGAAGTGCGCATACCGCGTCCGGCACAGGAGAGCAACATCTCCTGAGCCGGGCGTTTTTTATCGGCCGAATGGGGCAGTCTATGAGCGACTGCTCATCAGACGACTGAAAACGCAAAAAATGGTATAACGACTTCTGAAAATTTGGCTTGCATGATATCTGCCCCTACGGTACAATTTTTACGGGATTCTAGGAAATTGTTGTTATCGTTGCATGTGAATCAGAGGTCTGACGTCCTACCTGTTGGATGGCTGAAGGGAAACAGGAGTGAGTATGGATGAGCATCAAGGGGAATTTCCGGTCGCTGAGCCTCTTGGTCATGGACAAGATCAAGAGTGATATTGATTCCGGCGTGTTTAAACCTGGCGAACGTCTCCCTTCCGAAGCCGAGCTGTCAAAACAGTTGGGTGTGAGTCGGGCGACGTTGCGGGAAGCGCTTCGCCTTCTCGAAGAAGAGAAAATTGTCATCCGTCGTCACGGGGTCGGTACGTTTATTAATTCCCGCCCTGTTTTTACAGGCGGAATTGGGGAACTCTTTAGTGTGACGGATGCAATTGAGCGGCAGGGGTACAAAGCGGGAACAATCCTGATTGGCACCGCGTTCGGTGAGCCTTGCGAGGACGAGCGCAAACACCTGTCCCTCAATCCAGGTGAAGGCGTGCTCATGGTAGAGCGCATTCGCACGGCGGACGGCGACCCGGTCGTCTACTGCTTTGACCGCATTCCAGCTCGCCTGGTCCCTGAAGGGTACACGGCAGAGGGCGAGTCCATCTTCAACTGGCTGGAGAGCAAGACGGGACTGCGCATTGCATACGCAGTGGCTCATATCGAACCGCTGGGCTACTCTGAAAAGGTTTCCAATCTGCTGCAGTGCGACAAAAACGCGACGCTGCTCCTGCTGAAACAGATTCACTACGACGAGAGTGAACGGCCCGTGCTATACTCCCACAATTACTTCCGGGCGGACAAGATTCACTTTCACGTCGTACGCAGACGGTTGTAACAAGCGGGGGAAACCTCGCACAACAATTTCATTCCATCTCATATTAGGGGGTATTTCGGCATGAAAAAGGTACTTTCCGTCTTCTCCGTGGCAGCCCTCAGCCTGTCGCTTGTACTGGCTGGCTGCGGCGGAAAAACAGAAGGACAGCAAGGAGCGGCCGACCAAGGGGGAACGGCTGCGCCGAACGCGAGAATCGGCATGGTGACCGACGTGGGCGGTGTGAACGACAACTCCTTCAACCAAAGCGCGTGGGAAGGTCTGCAAAAACTGCAAAAAGACCTCAACCTCCCGCAAGAAAACGTCAGCTACCTCCAGTCCACCAGTGACGCCGACTACATCCCGAACCTGACCCAGTTCGTCAAGGACCAATGGAATCTGACCTGGGGCATCGGCTTCCTGATGGGCGACCACGTGAAAAAAGTGGCGTCCGAAAACCCGGATGCCAAACTGGCGATCATCGACGCCGAAGTGGATGCGCCAAACGTGGAATCCGTTCTGTTCAAAGAGCATGAAGGGTCCTTCCTGGTTGGCGTAGTCGCCGCGAAAATGAGCAAAACGAAAAAAGTCGGCTTTGTCGGCGGTATGGAAATCCCGGTTATCAAACGCTTTGAAGCTGGCTTCGAAGCAGGTGTGAAAGCTGTTGATCCGAGCATTCAAGTCGTGAAGGTATACACCGCTGCGTTCGACAAACCGGACCAAGGCAAATCCACCGCGTCGCAAATGTACGACCAGGGCGTTGACATCATCTTCCACGCGTCCGGCGCCACCGGCGACGGCGTATTCAACGAAGCCAAGGCCCGCAAGGCAAAAGGTCAACAGATTTGGGTAATCGGTGTAGACAAGGACCAGTCCCTGACCTTCGGCGACGACATCACCCTCACCTCCATGGTGAAGCGCGTGGACGAAGCCGTGTACCGCGTCTCCAAAGACGTCATCGACGGCAACTTCAAAGGCGGCATCGTATGGCTCGGTCTGAAAGAAAACGGTGTAGGACTAGCCGACACCTCCAGCAAGAACGTGCCGGAAGACGTGCTGAAAGAGGTTGAAGAGTACAAGCAAAAAATTGTAAACGGCGAGATCAAGGTTCCTGAAACACCTCAACAGTAACCCACAGCAGGCTGCATGCGGACAAGGCTAGTTCGAGCAACTAGCCTTGTTCTTTACCTTCACTAAGACCCACAAAAACGGGGGGAACATGGTTGAACTCGGTACAGACAGTTGTTGAAATGCGCGGGATTACCAAACGTTTTCCCGGCATCGTGGCGAACGACAACATCAACCTGGTCGTGAAAAAAGGCGAAATCCACGCCCTCCTGGGGGAGAACGGCGCGGGGAAGTCTACATTAATGAACATCTTGTTTGGTTTGTATCAACCGGATGAGGGGGAAATCCTCATCAATGGGAAACCGGTAAACATCACGAGTCCCAACGTCGCGAACGATCTGGGCATCGGCATGGTGCACCAACATTTCATGCTTGTCGAAACATTTACGGTCACGGAAAACATCGTGTTAGGAAACGAACCGAAAAACGGGTTGAAGATAGATATTCGTCGCGCGGAAAAGGAAGTGGAAGAACTTTCCCGCAAATACGGGCTGAAAGTGGATCCTACTGCCAAAATTGCCGATATTTCCGTAGGCATGCAGCAGCGGGTAGAGATTTTGAAAACGCTTTACCGAGGCGCGGACATCCTCATTTTTGACGAGCCGACCGCCGTCCTGACACCGCAGGAGATTCAGGAACTGATCGAGATCATGCACAATCTGGTAAAAGAGGGCAAGACGATCATCCTAATCACGCACAAGCTGAAAGAGATCATGGCTGTCTGCGACGCGGTCACGATCATACGCCGGGGCAAGGTGATCGATTCGGTCGCCGTCAAGGATACCAACCCGGACGAATTGGCTGCAAAAATGGTGGGGCGCGAAGTTACGTTCAAAGTGGACAAAAAGCCGCCGCAGCCAAAAGAGGTCATCCTCTCGGTCGAAAATATCACCGCCATGGGCAACCGCGGTGTCAACGCGCTGAACGGCATCTCGTTTGAAGTGCGTGCAGGGGAAATCCTCGGCATCGCCGGTGTGGACGGCAACGGTCAAAGCGAACTGATTGAAGTGCTGACAGGATTGCGCAAGGCTTCCGGCGGACGGGTCCTCTTGAAGGGACAGGACATTACCAACCGGCTGCCGCGTGAAATCTCGGAAGCAGGGTTGTCCCACATTCCGGAGGACCGCCACAAGCGCGGGCTTGTGCTCGACTTTACCATGAGCGAAAACATGGTGCTGGAGACGTACTTCCACCCGCGGTTCAACAAAAACGGCTTCCTGGACTACGCAGCAATTGACAAGCATGCATCCAAACTGATCGAGGAGTTCGACGTCCGCACGCCGAGCATCCACACCAAGGCCAGAGCGCTTTCCGGCGGTAACCAGCAGAAGGCGATCATCGCCCGTGAAGTGGACAAGGACCCGGATCTGTTGATTGCGGCACAGCCGACGCGCGGGTTGGACGTAGGGGCGATCGAGTTTATTCACAAACGGCTCGTGGAGCAGCGCGACAAGGGCAAAGCCGTGCTGTTGATCTCGCTCGAGCTGGACGAGGTCATCAACGTCTCTGACCGGATTGCGGTCATCTACGAGGGACAGATCGTCGGCATTGTTGACGCCAAGTCGACGACCGAACAAGAACTGGGCCTGATGATGTCCGGCGGAAAACGGATGCAAGGAGGAGGAAGCGATGAATAGAGTGATTGCTGTTTTTACCAAGGAATCGTTCCTCGTCCCGGCAGCAGCTATCATTCTTGGATTATTGACTGGAGCCGTCGCCATGCTCGCGGGAGGATTCAACCCGATCAAGGCGTACGTGTCCCTTGTGGATAAGGTATTCGGCAATGCGTACAACTTCGGTGAGACGATTCGCCAGATCACCCCGCTGATTTTTACGGGCCTGTCCGTGGCGTTTGCGTTTCGCACCGGGCTGTTTAACATCGGGGCGGAGGGG
Source organism: Brevibacillus sp. NL20B1 (assembly GCF_018195675.1). Classification (NCBI taxonomy): domain Bacteria; kingdom Bacillati; phylum Bacillota; class Bacilli; order Caryophanales; family Paenibacillaceae; genus Brevibacillus; species Brevibacillus sp. NL20B1. Next base: position 16,951 of record NZ_JAGTPT010000008.1, on the reverse strand, counting down.
CAGTTCATCATCGGGATGATCGCCTCTACGGCTGTAGGCGTTTCCCTGGATCTCCCGGCGTACATTCACGCGCCGCTCGCGGTGCTGGCCGGGGCGCTGGCAGGGGGTTTGTGGGGAGCGATCGCCGGCTATCTGAAAGCTGCCCGGGGTGTAAACGAGGTCATTACGACCATCATGCTGAACTGGATTGCCCTCTACTTTGCCAACTACATCCTGACCACTTTTTATGTGCCAGAGGGACAGCAGCGTTCCGAGCTGATCAAGGATTCTGCCTCCATTACGATCGGCTGGCTGTCGCAGATGTTTGACAGTGCCCGGCTGCACTGGGGGACGCTGTTGGCCTTGCTTGCCGCCGTCTTTTTCTACGTCGTCCTGTGGAAGACCAAGACCGGGTTCGAACTGCGCGCAGTCGGTCTGAACCCGCACGCTTCCGAGTACGCCGGCATGAATGTCAACCGCAACGTGGTCAACGCCATGTTTATCGGGGGGATGTTCGCCGGTATCGGCGGCGCGTGCGAAATTCTGGGCGTGCATCACTACCAGTCTGTCATGGCAGGCATGCCGGGGTACGGCTTTGACGGTATTGCCGTTGCGCTGATCGGCGGCAACAGCCCGTTGGGTGTCGTGCTGGCTGCGATTCTGTTCGGCATCCTGACGTTCGGCGCGGCCGGCATGAAGTTTGGCGCCGGTGTTCCGGTCGAACTGATTCGCGTCGTGATCGCCTCCGTCATCTTCTTCGTGGCTGCTCACGGCATCGTAAAAGTATTCCTGAAGCCCATACTGAAGAAAAAGGAGGGTGGAAACTGATGGATTGGGGCATGATTCTCAGCAACCTGATTCACGATACCATCGTGTTTTCCACTGCCTTGATTTTTGCCGCGCTGGGCGGCATGTACTCGGAGCGTTCCGGTGTCGTCAACATCGCACTGGAAGGGATGATGATCATCGGGGCGTTTACCGGTGCCGTGATCACCTTCTTTGCGCAGGACGCGTTTGGCAGCGGCGCGCCGTGGATAGGTTTTGCCGCTGCGATTGTGGCCGGTGCGATTTTTGCCCTGCCGCACGCGGTCGCCTCAATCACGTTCAAGGCCGACCAGGTGGTCAGCGGCGTTGCGTTGAACTTCCTGGCCGCCGGGTTGTCCGTCTACCTGACCAAGATCATCTTCAACGGTGCGGGTCAGACTACGACGCTCGCCCATGTGTTCAGCAAATGGCAGATTCCGCTCTTGGCCGACATCCCGTATGTGGGACACGCACTGTTCGAAGGGTACCCGACCAGCTTTATCGCCTTCGCACTGGTGGCACTTTCCTGGTACGTGCTGTTTAAAACGCCGTTCGGTCTGCGGCTGCGGGCGGTCGGTGAGCATCCGCGCGCCGCTGACACTGTGGGCATCAATGTCAAGCGCATGCGCTACACGGCGGTCATGATCAGCGGCGCCCTGGCAGCGATGGGCGGTGCGACGATCGCCCTGACCACGACCAGCAACTTCTCCCACAACACGGTGTCCGGCCAAGGATTTATCGCGCTGGCAGCGTTGATTTTCGGGAAATGGCATCCAGCTGGTGCGATGGGCGCGGCGCTGTTCTTCGGGGTTGCGCAGGCGATCAAATCGCTGGTGCAGATTTTCGGACTGACGCAATACGTACCGACCGGATTCATCTACATGTTCCCGTACATTTTGACCATCCTGGTCCTGGCAGGCGTCGTCGGCCGTTCGAACGCACCTGCTGCACTGGGCAAGCCGTACGAGACTGGCTCCCGCTAAGCATACACAAGCATGCGTCTGGAATCTGGGACTCTTCCTGCACGAGTCGTGTTCTCGTCGAACGATGCAGGAGGAGAAGAGCGATCCGCAGCTCTCTGCAAATGGTGGTCGTTCAAATTGCCCGGACTTCCGGGCGCTTTTTTTATGAAAACAAACCACCAGCAGGTGCGTTGCGCGTAATCCGGCGGGAAATCGGGGCACACTAGACGAGTACAGCACTTTTTCATAAAGGAGGACGTCTAATGTGGACCTGCCCCTACTGCGGCGGCACGCACGGTCTGCCGTTTCATGACAGCCAACTGGATGGGATCCTATGCATGGAACCAGACTGCGGCCGGTTTGTCGACAGAAATTGGGACCCTGACGACCTCAGCGAGTGGGATGACACCGATTTGTAACGACACAAGAAAAAATCCATTCGGTAGTGGTAGGTATCGTCCGGGGTGCATACAGTAACAGCAGAGATCATTTCCACGATGAAAAGGCGGCGACGGTACGGTCCCGCCTTTTCTCGTCTGTTTTGCTGAACGGCCTGCCAATTGGTTACAATAGAAACGATCAAGCCGACCGAGAAGGGAGATTGGAATATGAGCGAGCAGCGGAATGAGATAGCGTTTCACACCTCCTCAGTCAACGGTATTCGCGTACATATCCTGCCGACTGCCAAATTCAAGACGACGACCATCGTGACGATGATTGAACAGGAACTCTCCGAAGCGGACGTGACCAAGACGGCGCTGCTGGCCATGCTAATGAAGCGGGCAACCGCCCGTTTTCCTGAGACCAAGCAGCTTCGTGAACATCTGGACTTTCTTTACGGGGCCACGTTCGACGTGGACGTGGTGAAAAAGGGGGAGCGACAAATCCTCCAAATCTACATGGAAGTGCCCAACGAGAAGTACCTGTCAACTGAAACGTCCCTTTTGGACCAGGCGATTCACTTCGTCGGCGACGTGCTGACCCGTCCCTATCTGGAAGGGGAAGCGTTTGCCGAAAAGTACGTCGCTCAGGAAAAAGAGTCACTGCGCAAGCGGATCGAGAGCCTGATTGACGACAAGATGAAGTACGCCAACCAGCGGGTGACGGCGGAGATGTGCAAAGGGGAGCCGTTCGCCCTGCTTGTTCAGGGGCGTACCGAGGACCTGCCGTCCATTACGGGGGCGGAGCTGTACCGCTATTTCCGTGAGATCACGTCGTGCAATCCGATCGACATCTTCGTGGTCGGGGATGTGCAGCAGGCGGAGGTGGAGCGGGCAATCGGCACTCATGTGACGCTGAAGCGGGCCGATGTGAAAGCGTTCCCGCCGACTGACGTCACCAAGCAAGTAACCCAGGAGCGGGAAGTGATCGAGCGGCTCGATGTCACCCAGGCGAAGCTGAACATCGGCTGCCGGACGCAGATTTCCTTTAAGGACGACGATTACCCGGCGCTTTTGGTCTACAACGGCGTGCTGGGCGGCTTTCCCCATTCCAAACTGTTTGTCAATGTCCGCGAAAAGGCGAGCCTGGCTTACTACGCCGTCTCCCGGCTGGAGAGCCACAAAGGCATCCTGATGATGATGTCCGGCATCGACGTAAACAATTACCGGCGGGCGGTCGACATCATCAAGGAACAGTTGGAGTTGATGCGACAGGGAAGCATCACCGCCGGAGAACTGGAGCAGACGAAAGCGACGCTGACCAACCAGTTCCGTGAACTGCTGGACAGCGCCCGGATGATGATCGACTTTGCCTACAATGGCGTGCTCAGCGGGCGGAAACGGCAGTTGACGGAACTGCTGAACGAGATCAACAGCGTGACAGTGGACGATATCAAGCGCGTGGCAGAACGCGTCGCCATTGATACCATCTATCTGTTGCGGGACAAAAAGGGGGACGTGTAACATGCAGACCACCGTCTTTGAACAGGTGAACGAGACCGTCTATCACGAGACACTGCCGAACGGCCTGCAGGTATACCTGGTGCCCAAGCAGGGATTCAGCAAGACATACGCCGTCTTTACCACGCGGTACGGCTCAATCGACAGCCATTTTCGCACCCGCAACGGGGAGGAAGTGCACGTGCCGGACGGGATCGCTCATTTTCTGGAACATAAAATGTTTGAGAAGCAGGACTGGGATGTCATGCACGAGTTCAGCAAGAACGGCGCCTCCTGCAACGCGTTCACCAGCTTCAACCGCACGGCGTATCTGTTTTCCTGCACTGACAAGCTGGAGGCCAACCTTAACCTGCTGCTGGATTACGTGCAGGAGCCGTACTTTTCCGATGCCAGCGTGGAAAAGGAAAAAGGCATCATCGGGCAGGAAATCACCATGTACGACGACAACCCGGACTGGAAAGTGTACATGAATCTGCTGAAAGCCATGTACCAGCGGTATCCGATCAACATCGAGATCGCCGGCACGATTGACTCCATCTCCAAGATCACCAAGGAGATGCTGTACCAGTGCTACGAAACGTTTTACCACCCGGCCAACATGCTGCTGTTGGTGGTGGGATCGTTTGCGCCAGAAGCAGTGATGGAGTTGATCCGGAACAATCAGGCCGCCAAGCAGTTCCCGCCGGCGCCGAAGATTGAACGCATCTTTCCCGAAGAGCCGGCGGAGGTGGCCAAACAGCGCATCGAACATCATCTGCCCGTGGGGATTCCCAAATGCATGATCGGCTTTAAGGAAAAACAATGCGGGTTGTCTCAAGAGGCCTTGTTAAAACGGGAGCTAGCCACTAAACTGTTGTTGGACATCGCATTTGGCACCAGTTCCGCGCTCTACCAGAAATGGTACGACAGCGGGCTGATCACGGAGAATTTCGACGTCGACTACAGCGGTGAACAGGACTACGGCTACTCCATTATCGGCGCCGATACCCCAGATCCCGACCGCCTGGCCGAGGAAGTCAAGCTGGGGATCGAGACGTTGAAGCAGTCGGGCATCGCGGAGGACGATTTTGAACGCGCCAAGCGGAAAAAAATCGGCCAGTTTTTGCGCTCGCTGAATTCCGTGGAGTTTATCGCCAACCAGTTCACCAGCTACAAATTCAACGGCAACGATCTTTTCTCCGTGGTGCCGATGCTGGAGTCGATCACCCGCGAAGACGTGGAAGAACGCATGAGGGAGCACTTCCTGCCGGAACAAATGTCTGTCTCGATCGTTCGTTCCGCTTCGCCGCAGGAGTAGTGAACACAGATGAATCAACAGACGCCGTGGGCGTTGGTGACAGGGGCGTCCGGCGAGATCGGCCGCGCCATCAGCCTGGCGTTGGCCGCGTCGGGCGTCCCGCTGTACCTTCATTACCATCAATCCTACGACAAACTGGAGCCGGTGCTGAGCGAATGCCGGGCGCTAGGCGTCCCTGCGTATGCCCTGCAGGCCGACTTGCGCGATGTGAAGCAAATCACCGCCATGTTTCAGGCCATGCCCGTCGCTCCGCTGCTGCTCGTCAACAACGCGTCAGCGGATCACGTCGGCCTTTTTACCGATGTGTCGCCGGAAACGTTTGACGAACTGGTGGCGCTCAACGTCCGCTCCGCCTATTTTGTGACACAGGCGGCGTTGGGCGCGATGCTCTTGGAGCGGTACGGCCGGATCGTCAACATCTCCTCCGTCTGGGGCCTGACGGGCGGCTCCTGCGAAGTGCTTTACTCGCTCACCAAAGGGGCTGTCAACGCCTTTACCAAAGCGCTGGCCAAAGAGCTTGCCCCCAACGGGATCACCGTAAACGCAGTGGCACCGGGAGCGATCCAAGGCGGCATGATGGAGCGGTTTTCTCCCGAAGAACGGGAGATGATCGCGGCCGAGATCCCTGCCGGCCGACTTGGCACGCCGGCGGAGGTGGCTGCGGTCGTTCGCTTTTTGCTGACGGCAGAGGCGAGCTACCTGACCGGTCAGATCATCAGCCCCAACGGTGGCTGGTACGCCTGAGCCGGCATGCATAATTCCCTCTTGATGAAGGCATTCTACCAATATACGGGCACAAACCTAGTCCGTAACGACAGTAAGGAGGGAATAGTACATGTCGGTTCTCGACAATTTCCGCGACTGGAAGCAATTTCTCGGCGAGCGAGTAGAGCAGGCCAAACAGGCAGGCATGGAATCTGACACGATTGAAAATGTGGCGTACCAGATTGGCCATTACCTGGCTGATCAGGTGGATCCGAAAAACGATCAGGAACGCCTGCTGAAACAGCTGTGGGACGCCGGCGACGAACAGCAGCAGCGCGCGCTCGCTTCCATGATGGTCAAGCTGGTGGAGAACGACGCCAATCAAAACAGGTAACTTGCTTGAAAATCCCCTTTTTACGGGGATTTTTCTTTTCTGTCTGAATACTGATTGTCGATTGTATGGAACGTGATATACTACATACGAAGAGAAAATTGGCTGTCGGAGAGGGATAGGGCATGGAAGCGAAAAAAGAATGGTACATGGAATACGAAATCTCCAAAAACCGGCCCGGTCTGCTGGGGGATGTCGCCTCCATCCTGGGTATGCTCAACATCAACATCGTGACGATCAACGGTGTCGACAATATGCGACGCGGCATGCTGCTATTGACGGATGATGACGAAAAAATAGAGGTGCTGCGCAACGTTGTGCAAAAAATGGACAAAATAACCATAACGAGGCTGCGTCCGCCGACGATGCTGGACAGACTGGCTGTTCGCCACGGTCGTTACATCGAGCGCGATAGCGAGGATAAAAAAACTTTCCGCTTTGTGCGCGACGAGCTGGGGCTGCTGGTCGACTTCATGGCGGAGATTTTGAAGCGGGAGGGCCACCAGCTGATCGGCATTCGCGGCATGCCGCGCGTCGGCAAAACCGAGTCGATGATCGCGGCCAGCGTCTCGGCCAACAAGCGCTGGACGTTCATCTCTTCGACGCTGCTGCGGCAGACCGTGCGCAGTTCCCTTGCCGTTGATGAGATGTCGACTGATCATGTATATTTAATAGATGGAATTGTGTCGACGCTGCGCTCTACGGAGAAACATCACGCACTGCTGAGGGAAATCATGAACTTCCCGGCGGCCAAGATCATTGAACACCCCGATATTTTTGTCCGCGAGTCGGAGTATGAACTGTCAGATTTTCACTACATCATCGAGCTGCGTCAGCATCCGGACGAAGAGATTACATACGAGTTGATCAACAACCGCGGCTTCGACCATTTCGACATGAATTAAGGAGGGTAAGCTGTGTCTGAGCTAGGTCAAGTACTACAAAGGGCCCGCGAAGAAAAAGGGATCACGCTCGACGACATTCAACGGATCACCAAGATCCAACGGCGATATTTGGAAGCCATAGAAAGGGGCCATTTTCACGTACTCCCTGGCCACTTTTACGCACGGGCTTTCGTCAAGAGCTACGCGGAAGCCGTCGGTCTTGATCCGAACCACATCATGAGTCACTTCCAGGCAGACCTGCCTGCCCAACCTCCGCAGGAACAAGTGGAACGGCTGCGCCGTCGCCGGGTGGTGGCCGCCAACAACCCGCTGCAGGCCGGAAGATGGTTGACCAAGACGCTGCTGGTGCTGTTTATTGCGCTGATCATCGGGGTGATCTACATCGCTGTCGTCAACAGCGGAATGAACATCCAGCCGGCGCTGCCGGGGGGGAACCTGTCGCCGGGCGCGGAAATCGTGAAACCGGGCCAGGGCGGAAACGCGACGCCAACTCCTTCACCGCAGAGTCAAACGCCTATCCCTCCGTCCACCGATACGGAACCAGACCCCGGCTCGACCGCGGTCAACCCGGAAGTTCCGAGCAGCGAGCAGCAGGCGACGATCACATTCGAGTCGCAGCAGGGGGCCCTGTACAATTACACGCTGAGCGGCGGCGACAAGATCACGGTCAAACTGAAAGTTGTCGACGACAAATGCTGGTACGGGGTGTCCGAGGCGAAGGGCAAGAAGTACGTCAAAGAGGGCACGTTGAAGAAAGACGAGGAAGTCGTCGTCGAACTGGGCAAGACGGCATACATCCGTCTGGGCAAGCCGATGGCTGTAGAGTTGACGGTCAACGGCGCGCATGTAGACACATCCAACATGAAATACATGCCGTCCAACGTCGTCGTTACGATGGCACAATCCCCTACGCAATAGGCAAGCGTCATGCTTGCCAAAGCGTGTAGACAAAGTCCGAGGCGCATGGAGATCGGGCCCGCTCGCTCGCTTGACGCCCAGCACAGAAGCGGATGAAGTCCGCTCCAAAACGAGACGCGGGCAGGGGACAAACATCTGGGTGTTTCGATGAAGTGAGACTTGTGTCCCCTGTGTATCCCCGCGTCTTTCGTTTTTCCGCTGAGTTGGTCGTCAAAGGAGCTCGCTTGGCCCATCCCGCCATGCGATGCACATTGTCTTCAGCCTGAGGCAAGCATCTCGCTTGCCTTTCGTACTTTCTTCACTTTTGACACTCTGTTGGGGCTTATATTATACTGAATAGGTGTAATCTGGGCAGGTGTGACCAATTGGAGGAAAACAAATGACAGAGAAGGTAGGCTCACGTGAAAAAGTAGCGATCGTTACGCTGGGCTGTGAAAAGAATCTTGTCGATTCGGACATGATGGCCCATCTGATAGATGAAAAAGGGTACGAATTGGTTGATAACCCCGAAGAAGCAACGGTCGTCATCGTCAATACCTGCGGATTCATCGACGCCGCCAAGGAAGAATCGGTCAACAAGATTCTTGACATGGCGGAGCTGAAGGAATCCGGCAAGTTGAAATCGCTTGTCGTGGCAGGCTGTCTCACGCAACGGTACAAAGAGGAAATTCTACAGGAGATCCCGGAAGTGGACGGCATTGTCGGAACAGGCGATTTTATGTCGATTACGGACATTATTGCTGAATCGCTCGCGGGCAAGCGGCCCGTCTATGTCGGCAATCCCGTTTTCACGTACGAGGAAGTGGTCAAACGGAAAGTGAAGGCGGGCACTTATTCCTCCTACATCAAGATTGCGGAAGGCTGCGACAACGCCTGTACGTTCTGCAGCATTCCGCTGATGCGCGGAGGATTTCGCAGCCGGACCATCGAATCGATCGTGGAGGAGGCAAAGCATCTCGCCGAACAGGGGATTGTGGAGATCAGCCTGATCGCGCAGGATTCCACCAACTACGGCACGGACATTTACGACGGCAAGCACATGCTGCCCGAATTGCTGAACCGATTGGCCGAAGTGGATGGGATTCAGTGGATCAGACTGCACTATGCGTACCCCGGCTTCTTTACCGACGAGCTGATCGAGGTGTTTGCAACCAACCCCAAAGTGTGCAAATACATCGATATGCCGCTGCAGCACTCCGAGGATCATATCCTGAAAAAGATGCGCCGCCCCGGCCGCCAGCGGGATGTTCGCGAACTGGTGGCGAAGATTCGCGCCCGCGTACCGGACGTCGCCCTGCGCACGTCCCTGATCGTCGGCTTCCCCGGTGAGACGGAAGAGGACTTCCAGCGGCTGTGTGAATTTGTGAAGGAAGTGAAGTTTGACCGGCTGGGCGTCTTCACCTATTCAAATGAAGACGATACGCCGGCAAGCCGACTGCCGGACCACGTCGATGAGGAGACCAAGGAAAAACGGGCCAACATCCTGATGGAGATTCAGCGGGAAGTGGCTGCCGAGCAAAACGGCCGCTTTGTCGGAAAGGTACTGGATGTGCTCATTGAGCGGTACGAAGGGCACAATGACATTTACGTCGGCCGCACCCAGTACGATGCTCCAGAGATTGACGGCGAGGTGTTCGTCACGGGATACAAGGGCGAACTGGGCAAAATCGTAAAGGTGAAGATTACGCACTCCTACGAATACGACTTGGCCGGGGAGGTAGTCTAGGTGAATCTCGCCAACCGCATCACCCTCGCCAGGATCTTCCTGGTGCCGGTAGTCATGTTTTTTCTGCTGGTGCGATACAACATCGGGACGTTTACCATCGGCACCGTGTCGATGACGTACAACGAACTGATTGCGGCATTGGTGTTCATCCTGGCAGCCAGTACGGACGGACTGGACGGCTATATCGCCCGCAAGCGCAAAATCGTGACCAACTTGGGGAAATTCCTTGATCCGTTGGCTGACAAGCTGCTGATTTCCGCTGCGTTGATTTCGCTGGTGGAAATGCATCGGTTGGAAGCGTGGATTGCCATCGTCATCATCAGCCGTGAGTTTGCCGTGACCGGTCTAAGACTGGTCGCAGCGGCGGAAGGACAGGTAATTGCCGCCAGCGCATTGGGCAAACTAAAAACATGGGTGCAGATCGTGGCCATTACGGCGGTGATGGTAAACAATTTTCCGTTTGAGATTTTCGGCATTCCCTTTGATGAAGCAGCGATATGGGCAATGGTGGTGATTACCCTGTACTCCGGGTATGACTACTTTGTCAAAAATCGCAATGTCATCCAATACTCGTGAAAAACGGGTATTGGTCTTCTTTTCTTCCGCGTCAGACAGGAAACGTCCGAGGCGGCCTGACGATGCGTAAGGAAAGGCTTCGCCGGATGGGCTTTGCCGGCAGCGTTACTTTATTCCAAAGAGAGTGGATGAGGGGCATGAGAGCGGAGATAATCGCGGTTGGAACGGAACTGTTGCTTGGGCAGATCGCCAATACGAACGCCCAGTATCTCTCCCAAAAGCTCGCCGAGATTGGTATCGGCGTCTATTTCCACACAGTGGTGGGGGATAACGCCGAACGGCTGGCTAGCGTGATTCGTCAGGCCGCGGCCCGGTCCGAGCTGATCGTGTTCACCGGCGGACTGGGACCGACCCAGGATGACTTGACCAAGGAGACGGTGGCGGAGCACCTGGGCGTCGGGTTGACCATTGATCAGACGGCGATGGCGCGGATCGAGGCGTTTTTCCGCCAGCGTGGCATTACGATGACGGAAAACAACCGCAAGCAGGCACTGGTGCTGGCGGGCAGCCACGTCTTCCCGAACGATCACGGCATGGCACCGGGCATGGCAGCGCAGCGCGACGGACGCACGTTTGTACTGCTGCCGGGGCCGCCCAGTGAACTGTATCCGATGGTAGAGAAATACGTGATGCCGTATCTGATCGGCTTAAAGCCGGAACAGCAAGTGTTTCATTCGCGCGTGCTGCGCTTCTACGGCATCGGCGAATCGGCGCTGGAAGAACGGTTGATCGACCTGATTGAACAGCAGGACAACCCGACCATAGCCCCGTATGCCAAAGAGTTTGAAGTGACGCTGCGGATTACGGCCAGGGCGGCGAACGTAGACGATGCGGAGCGGCTGATTCAACCTGTAGAGCGGGAAATACGTGAGCGGTTGGGCGAGTACATCTACGCGACAGGAGAAACGTCACTGCACGAGGTGCTGGTGGACGAACTGAATCGCAGGGGGGCGACGATCGCCTGTGCGGAAAGTTGTACCGGGGGAACGGTCGCATCCCTCATTACGTCCGTACCCGGCAGCTCTGCCGTCATGCGCGGAGGCGTGGTGTGCTATACCAACGAGGCGAAGCGGCAGATGCTCAACGTGCCGGAAGAAGTCCTGGCAGAGGCAGGGGCCATCAGCGAGCAGACGGCCCGGTTGCTCGCCGAAAATATCAGGGCGACGCTCGGCGCGGACGTCGGCATCTCCGTGACGGGGGTGGCCGGCCCAGACCCTGCGGAAGGCAAACCGGTGGGACTGGTCTACGTTGGCGTTGCCGTGGAAGGACTGCCCACGCTGGTCAAGGAGCTTCGCCTGGCCGGGCGGCGCCAGGCCATCGTCGGCCGGGCAGCGAAATTTGCGTTGTTTTACGCGTTGCAACGACTAAAAGAAAGGTGACAACACATGACGATTTTTTCTGATTTTCCTTTACATAAATCCATTCTGCAAGCCATTTACGACATGGGCTTTGAAGAGCCCAGCCCGATCCAGGCTGCCTGCATCCCGAAAGTACTGGAGGGCGGCGACCTGATCGGTCAGGCGCAAACAGGTACGGGTAAAACCGCCGCGTTCGGGATTCCGCTGATTGAAAAAGTGACGCCGGGCAACCGCGTGCAGGCGATTGTGCTCACGCCCACCCGCGAACTGGCCATCCAAGTGGCAGGCGAGCTTTTGCGCATCTCCAAATACAAAAAGGTGCGGACACTGCCGATCTACGGCGGACAGTCCATCGGCCACCAAATCCGTGCGCTCCGCCAGGGTGTCCAGGTCGTGGTGGGGACCCCCGGCCGCGTGCTTGACCACCTGCGCCGCAAAACGCTGAAGCTGGATCACGTACACACACTGGTCCTGGACGAAGCGGATGAAATGCTGGACATGGGATTCATCGACGACATTGAAACCATTATCAACCACCTCCCGGAAGACCGTCAGACCCTGCTGTTCTCCGCGACCATGCCGCCGGAAATCAAACGCCTGGCGACCCGCTACATGAAACAGCCGCAGACGATCGCCGTCAGCCGCGAAGAAGTGACCGCTCCACTGATCGAGCAGGTGTACTACAAGGTATTTGAACGGAACAAGGTGGAAAGCCTCTGCCGCATTCTGGACAGCGAAGACGTCGAGCTGGGAATCATCTTCTGCCGCACTAAGCGGGGCGTGGACGAGCTGACCGAAGTGCTGCAGGCGCGCGGCTACCTGGCCGACGGTCTGCACGGCGACCTGTCCCAGGCTCAGCGCGACAAGGTGATGAATGCGTTCCGCGAGGGTTCCATCGAACTGTTGATCGCGACCGACGTGGCGGCGCGCGGCATTGACGTCGGCAACGTCTCCCACGTCATCAACTACGACATTCCGCAGGATTCGGAAAGCTACGTGCACCGGATCGGCCGTACGGGCCGCGCCGGCCGCAAAGGCATTGCCATGACGCTGGTGACGCCGCGCGAGATGCGCCAGATGATGTTCATCCAGAAACAGACCAAAGCCCAACTGATCTGCCGCAACGTGCCGTCCCTGGAGGAAGTGGCGGAACGCAAGCAGGAACAGCTGCGGGAACAACTGGTCAACCTGCTGGAGAGCGATGGAGTGGCCGACATGTACCTGAAGGTGGCCAACTCGCTCATCGCTCAGTACCCGGCTGAAAAAATCGCCGCTGCAGCGCTGCACCTCGCGTTCCATACCGAGATCGGCGAGACGGACGATACCGACGCCTACAACTTCGGGGAGACGGGTGCCGCCAAGGGAATGGTGCGTTTCTTCCTCAACGTGGGCCGCAATGTCAACGTACGCCCGCAGGATTTGGTGCGGGAGATTTCCGAGTCCGTCGGAATCCCCGGAAAGGCGGTTGGCCGCATCGACATCTTCGAGAACTTCACCTTCGTGGAAGTTCCCGAAGACGTAGCCCCGTTCGTCTACGAATCGCTGCGTCAAACGCGCATCAACGGCAGACGGATCAATCTGGAGCCGGCAAAACCGCGCGCCAAGCGTTCCTGATACCGACAGCACGCAGACACAGGCCGTCACGTTCCGTTTTCGGGACGGACGGCCTCTTTTTGCAATGCGAATATTTGTTCGCAAAAAATACTTGGCAAACGCTTCTGTCTCGATGTATGATGAAGACAAGCAAATCAGTTACGAGTTGAAAGGGAGTGTACCATTTGTCAGATCGTCGCGCTGCTTTGGAAAACGCATTGCGTCAAATAGAAAAACAGTTCGGGAAAGGGTCCATCATGAAGCTGGGGGACATGGCCAACGTTCAGGTTTCCACGGTCTCCAGCGGTGCGCTTGCCCTCGACATCGCCCTGGGTGTGGGCGGATTCCCGCGTGGACGGATCATCGAAATTTACGGACCGGAATCCTCCGGTAAAACGACGGTTGCCCTTCACGCCATCGCCGAAGTGCAGCGCCAGGGCGGACAAGCTGCGTTTATCGACGCAGAGCACGCACTGGACCCGGTCTACGCGGCAAAATTGGGAGTAAACATTGACGAACTGCTGCTCTCCCAGCCTGACACAGGGGAGCAGGCGCTGGAAATCGCCGAGGCGCTGGTGCGTTCCGGTGCCGTTGACATCATCGTCGTAGACTCGGTTGCCGCGCTCGTGCCAAAAGCAGAGATTGAAGGCGAAATGGGAGACTCCCACGTGGGGCTGCAGGCCCGCCTCATGTCGCAGGCGCTGCGCAAGCTGTCCGGTGCCATCAACAAATCGAAAACCATCGCCATCTTCATCAACCAGCTCCGGGAGAAAGTGGGCGTCATGTTCGGCAATCCGGAGACGACTCCGGGTGGGCGCGCGCTCAAGTTCTACGCGAGCATTCGCTTGGACGTGCGCAAGGCGGAAGCGATCAAGGTGGGCAACGACGTGGTCGGCAGCAAGACCAAGATCAAGGTCGTGAAAAACAAGGTGGCGCCGCCGTTCAAAACTGCCGAAGTGGACATCATGTACGGTGAAGGCATCTCCAAAGAGGGCAGCATTCTCGACATCGGCGCGGAGATTGATGTGGTTCAAAAGAGCGGAGCATGGTACTCCTTCAACGATGAGCGTCTGGGTCAAGGACGGGAGAACGCCAAGCTCTTCCTCAAGGAAAATCCGGAAGTGGCGGCGCAAATCGAAGCCAAAGTACGTGAGTATTACAGCCTCAATCCCAGCTCCATCCCGAGCATGGAGCCGATCAACGATCCGGAGCAGGATGAGGAACCGGTATTTGATTTCGACTAATCGCATGACAGCCTGTCGGCCTGACAGGCTGTTTCATGTTCAAACCGCCCGGTGTGAGGAGCTGCGAGCCGGGCGGTGTTTGCCGTAAAGGGGGAGAGGCGCGATGAAAAGCGGCCGGATTACCGCCGTTCACCGCGACGCGAAAAACCAGCATCGCTATCACATTCAGATCGGCGATGACATTGTCTTTTCCGTTCATGAAGACATCCTCGTCAAGTATCAGCTGTTAAAGGGAACAGAGCTGGACGAGGCGTTTTGCCGGGAAGTGCTTGAGGCGGAAGAAAAGCACAAGGCCTACCTGTTGGCACTCCGCTATCTGGGCATCCGCCCGCGGACGAAAAAACAAGTCGCTTCCTATCTCCGGGAAAAAGGGTATGAAGGGGACGTGGCGGATGAAATCTGCCGCCGCATGGAAGAGCAGGGCTATCTGGACGATGAGCGGTTTGCCCGGCAGTGGGTCGACGAGCGGATGCGGCTCAAGCCGCGCAGCTCGTACATGATGCGGATGGAACTGCAGCAGCGGGGGATTGACAGCGACACGGCGGAGGCGGCCGTGCGCGCCGTTTCCTACGAGGATGAGCTGGAAGCGGCCCGCAGGCTGGTGGAAAAAAAGCGGCGGCACCGGCAAGGGCCGCCGGAACCGGACGAAGAGCGAAAGCTGCTGGCCATGCTGGCGCGCAAGGGGTTCGCCGGCTCAATCGTGCAGAGGATTCGCCGCGAATTGCGCGAGGACGTGGAGTCGTAGGCAGGAGCGGCACACTTGCAGTTCTTGACATTTCTTGTTCACAAATAATAAAATAGATGTGTATTTACTTGGTGCATCATACTATTTCGCTGATTTGATCGCTCGTTGCCAGTGTCACAACTGAACACCCGTACATACCAGTGCGGATTCAGCGGACCGAGTAAAATCGGTCTTGTTTTTTAACTAATACCAGAGCGAAACAACAGCGACACGCCATGAAAACGAATGTGTGGAAAGCGGGGAGATGTCTTACCACAAGGAGGTGAAACAAAAGAGCCTATGGCCATTATGGATCCGATTGTACTGATCGTGCTATTCGCCGTGCTGATTGTCGGTTATGGTGCCGGCTACTTCACGCGCAAATCCATTGCGGAGGCGAAGATCTCCAGCGCCGAGGAAGCGGCGCGGCAGATCGTCGAAGAAGCCAAACGGGACGCCGAAGCCGTCAAAAAGGAAAAGGTGCTGGAAGCCAAGGACGAGGTATTCAAACTGCGCTCCGAGGCCGAAAACGAGCTGCGCGAACGCCGCAACGAAATACAGCGCCAGGAACGCCGCATCCTTCAGAAGGAAGAGGCGTTGGACCGCAAGATGGAACAGCTGGAGCGCAAGGAGAGCGAACTGTCCGAGCGGGACAGAACCATCGCGGAACTGCAAAGCAAGGTAGAGCACTTATATAAAGAACAAGTGGCCGAGCTGGAACGCATCTCCGGACTGACTCAGGAAGAAGCCAAGAACATTATCCTGACCGATGTGGAGAACACCGTTCGCCATGAAATGGCGGTCATGATCAAGGAGATTGAGACACAAGCCAAGGAAGAGGCGGACAAGCGGGCACGCGAGATCATCACCACCGCCATCCAGCGGTGTGCGGCAGACCATGTAGCGGAGACCACCGTTTCCGTGGTAACGCTGCCGAACGATGAGATGAAGGGCCGCATTATCGGACGCGAAGGCCGCAACATCCGCGCGCTGGAAACGCTGACCGGCATTGACTTGATTATCGATGACACGCCGGAAGCGGTCATTCTGTCCGGCTTCGATCCGATTCGTCGGGAGATCGCCAAAACTGCTCTGGACAAGCTTGTTGCCGACGGACGCATCCACCCTGCCCGCATCGAGGAGATGGTGGAAAAAGCGCGTCGGGAAGTGGATGAGCGCATCCGCGAATACGGCGAGCAGGCGACATTTGAAACCGGTGTTCATGGCCTGCATCCGGATTTGATCAAGATTCTCGGCCGTCTGCGCTACCGGACCAGCTACGGGCAAAACGTGCTGAAGCACTCGATGGAAGTGGCCCACCTGGCCGGACTGATGGCAGCCGAACTGCGCGAAGATGTCAAACTGGCAAAACGGGCCGGTCTGCTTCACGACATCGGCAAGGCTATCGACCATGAAGTGGAAGGTTCCCACGTGGAGATCGGCGTGGAACTGGCGAAGAAATACAACGAGCATCCCGTTGTCATCAACAGCATCGCGTCCCATCACGGGGATACCGAGCCGACATCCGTCATTGCGATGCTGGTGGGAGCGGCTGACGCACTTTCCGCCGCCCGGCCGGGAGCTCGCCGCGAAACGCTGGAGACGTACATCAAGCGGCTGGAAAAGCTGGAGGAGATCTCCGAGTCGTTCGACGGCGTGGAAAAATCGTACGCAATTCAGGCCGGCCGCGAAATCCGCGTAATGGTGCAGCCTGAGAAGATTGACGATGCGGAAGCGGCGCGCCTGGCACGCGACATTACCAAACGAATCGAAAATGAACTTGACTACCCGGGTCACATCAAGGTGACCGTCATCCGCGAAACACGGGCAGTCGAGTATGCAAAGTAAAGTGGCTTTGGGCCACTTTA
>NZ_JAGTPT010000071.1:0-514 GCF_018195675.1 Brevibacillus sp. NL20B1 | reverse complement strand
TGTCACCGCCGGGATATAATTGACCCAGGTTCGCCGGAATGAAAATGACCCACCCTTAGCGAATATATCCCCTTCGAAAATAGCCGCCAAGACAATCTTCGGAGGGAGACACATGCTAAGGAGTGGGATAGTGATATCGTTACATACCATGAGGGCAGAAGGCAAGAGTATTCGTGAAATTGCCCGTCAAACCGGGCATTCTCGAAATACAGTTCGCCGATATCTCCGGGGTCAATTCACCCCCGAAAAGGGAACCCGTAAATCTCGTGGTTCCAAGCTTGATCCGTTTAAACCGTTCCTGCAGGAACGGCTTCAAGAAGGTATCTATAACTGCGAGGTTTTATTCGAGCTTCTACAAGAAAAGGGATACACCGGTGGACGCACCATCCTGAAAGACTATGTGAAGGCCTTTCGTCCTCCCAAACAAGTTCCCGCTGTTCTTCGTTACGAGACGAACCCTGGTGAATACGCCCAGGTTGACTGGGGACTGTGCGAATACGTAGATCAGGACGGT
>NZ_JAGTPT010000070.1:0-555 GCF_018195675.1 Brevibacillus sp. NL20B1 | reverse complement strand
TCATCCTTAGAAAGGAGGTGATCCAGCCGCACCTTCCGATACGGCTACCTTGTTACGACTTCACCCCAATCATCTGCCCCACCTTCGGCGGCTGGCTCCCGTAAGGGTTACCCCACCGACTTCGGGTGTTGCAAACTCTCGTGGTGTGACGGGCGGTGTGTACAAGGCCCGGGAACGTATTCACCGCGGCATGCTGATCCGCGATTACTAGCGATTCCGGCTTCATGCAGGCGAGTTGCAGCCTGCAATCCGAACTGAGAGCGGCTTTTTGGGATTGGCTCCCCCTCGCGGGTTCGCAACCCTTTGTACCGCCCATTGTAGCACGTGTGTAGCCCAGGTCATAAGGGGCATGATGATTTGACGTCATCCCCACCTTCCTCCGATTTGTCATCGGCAGTCACCTTAGAGTGCCCAACTCAATGCTGGCAACTAAGGTCAAGGGTTGCGCTCGTTGCGGGACTTAACCCAACATCTCACGACACGAGCTGACGACAACCATGCACCACCTGTCACCCTGTCCCCCGAAGGGGAACGCCCGATCTCTCGGGGTGTCAG